>JAZDLZ010000339.1:0-4963 GCA_043801535.1 Pseudomonadota bacterium | reverse complement strand
CAATAGCGAAGTCTCCCGGCCGACCAACGCTTGTGGCACAACCAAAACCCTTGCCCATCGTAGACCAACAGCTTGATCGCTGTGCCCCGTCGATTGCGAAACACAAACACGGTGCCGGCGAATGGATCTGCCTTGAGCACTTCTCGGCATTGCCGCGCCAATCCGTCGATCCCACGACGGAAGTCAACGGTGTTGACCGCCACCAGCACCCGCATCTGCGGCGTAATCTGTATCATCGACCGCCATGCCGACAGAAGCCGTGCACCAGTCTCGCTACATCCAGCCTCGCCTCGGGCGCCAATCGGATCGTCAGCCGCATTCCGTCGCCGCTGGCCAACTCCACCACCGCCCCCGTCGGTTGGGGAATGCCAAGTAACTGCGCACCGCCATCAACCTCGACGAAGCCACCGCCGCCGCTGCAATTGCCGCCACACGACTCGCCTCCGCTGGCCTTGGCGCCGTTGATGTCCGTTGAAGCCTTGGCGAGCCACCGCAGCAGCGATGAATACCGCAAACCCAACGCGCCGGCCGTCCGATAGGCCCCATAGATCCTGGCCAGGCCTATCACACTCTCCCGGAGCTCTACGGGCATCCGCGATTGTGACGTTCGTCGTGTCTGCTGCCACTGCTCAATCTTTTCCCGAAGCCGATCGATCTCCGCCGAGAGTTTGGGCGAGAGCGTGCCAAGCTGGTTGTTTCCCATGAGCCGACCTCCTTGAAGGTTCAGGCTCTGGAGGGTAGCCGGCCCCCGGCCTTCGACTCACGCATCCTTGCTGCAAGTACACGGAGAAGCCGATCTTCGCAACCAGAATTCCCGGCCCGTCGCCCGTCGCCCGTGGTCCGTGCCTCGTGGTCCGTGACCGTGACCGGGCTGCGCGTTGTAGCTACACACCACCAGGCGTTCGTAAAACCTCACATCATGACCGTTGGCGGTATAGTTTCGACCAGCCTCCTAAGGAGTCGCTGTGTTGTCGGCGGGAGCGCAGTCTGGTACTGGTGCGAAGCGGCCAGTTTTCGGATCCCAGATTCGCGTCTGCCTGGCTGCGATCACCGGACGGCCTGAACTGCTGCAATCGAGAGTGTAGAGACAATAGCGCGCCTGCCTCTTTCCGGGACGCCGACCATGGAAGGAGCACGACGAGACGCCGTGAACTGGGATGGCAACTCCGTTCGGACCGGAAAGCGACTCCTCCATTTCCAGGTGTTCGTGCCCGTGGAGGACCAGCTCGACTCCCGTACGCTCCAGGATCGACGACAGCTCGCGGTAGTCGCGTAGGCCACGGAAGCGAGTCGACGCACGCTTTCCTGCCGGGGGATGATGAAGCAGAAGGACGCGGAATCTGCTTTCGAGACGCGGGTCGGCGAGCACGGTTTCGAGACGCTCGAGCTGGGCACTACCGACACAGCCGTGGGCAGTGAACCAGGCAGTTGGCAGGCACGACGATAGCCCGACTATGGCAAGTCTCCCGTGCACTCGCACAATCGGCCAGAGGTCTCGGGCGGACCACTGCCATTGGGGATCGCCAGCACAATAGGGAGCAAACAGCTCCTCGAAGCGGCCAACCACTTTGCGTACGTAGACATCGTGGTTGCCGGGTACGCAGGTTATCCCAATGGGAATCGCAGCGAGACGATCGAGACACGCTCGTCCGCGATCGAACTCCGCATCCAAGGCCAGGTTGGTAACATCGCCAGTGCACAGGATGTGATCGATCGCCTCGGCACTGAGCTCCTCGACCATTGCGTCGAGAATCTCCGGCCGGTGCTGCCTTCCCCGATTGAGCAGAAGGTTCAGTCCTCCCACCAAGCGTTTGTTGAAGAAGTCGCGGATTTTAGCTCCCTCGAGAGACCGCAGGTGTAAATCGGAGAAGTGCGCCAATCTCATGAGTGCGCCAATATACATGGGATGTACCGAGAGCGAGACGCAATTGGGACCGATCGAACCTGTCATACGCGCGATGCCGTTCCCAACACAGCGCGCGGGCGCTGTCTCGCGGTCGAGGAAGGCCACGCGCTCATCCAGAACGAAGACGGCGTCCGGCGAGTGACGATCGCAGGGGGCGATGGCCTTCGAGCTGGCGACATCGTGGCAGTCAGCGACGGCATCGCCCGGATCGTCACTCGATCCCTTTGCCAGCCCGGCCAGCGCGCGAGCCTGGCGAGACGAATACTCGACCAGCGGCGACTGCGAGCAATGGAAATGCGTGCTCGAATCGAGGCTGGCATCCGTGGGTTCTTTGCTGCTCGGGGCTTCCGCGAGACCCACACCCCACTGCTCGTTCCCTGCCCGGGTATGGAGCCGCACGTCCGGCCGTTTCGCACCGATGCCGGCGCTTACTTGCCAACCTCGCCCGAGTTTGCCATGAAGCGCCTGCTGGTTGGCGGGCTCGAAAAGATCTTTCAGCTCTGTCCGGCTTTTCGTCTCGAGCCTCGTTCGGCCACCCACCATCCCGAGTTCACTCTCCTCGAGTGGTACCGAGCCTATGCCGGCGAAAAGGAAATTCAGGAAGACACCGAGGCCTTGTTGGAGCAGCTTGCCCGCACCATCCTGGGTAGGCCTCATCTTTCTTTCCGCGGTGCATCCATATCGCTGGAATTGCCCTGGCCAAGGCTGCGCATGCGCGACCTGTTCGCCGCCCACGCTGGCGTCGATCTCGGTCGAGCGGACTTGCGAACCGAATGCCAGCGCCTGGGAATCAGACACTCTCCGGGCGACACAGACGATGATCTCTTTCATCGCATCTGGATCGAGCTTGTCGAGCCCATGCTCCCTGCCGATCGCGCCGTCATGGTGACCGGTTTTCCCCCGTCTCAGGCGGCACTTGCCGTCGTAGCCACCGATCGCGACGGCACCCAATGGGCGCGCCGCTTCGAAGTGTATGCTGGCGGTCTCGAGCTGGGCAATGCCTTCGAGGAACTGACTGATCCGATCGAGCAGCGACAACGTTTTGCGCGAGAAATGGCACTCCGGCAAGCGGTCTACGGAGCAGCCTTCGGCCCGACCCCGCTGGACGAAGGATTCCTGGCTGCTCTTTCCGAAGGAATGCCCCCGTCGGGAGGAATAGCCATGGGCGTAGACCGCATTGTCATGCTCTTCGCGGATGAACCAGACATCGACTACACGCTATGGTTGCCAAGTCATACCGAGTAGTAGGTTTCGGCCGTCGCTCGAAGAGCCCCTACCCTCGGAATCGACGCTCACCGACGGGAGGCAAACCGTTCGGTGCTCTAGCCCTTGATGCTGTTTCGGCCGTTTCCGTTGTCGTTTTCGTCGCCATCGTCCTCGTCGCCATCGCTATCGCCACCGCCATCGCCATCGCCATCGCCATCGCCATCGCCATCGTCGTTGTCGTGGTCGTTGTCGTTGTCGTCGAACGCGTCGCCATCGCCAGCGTCGCCAGCGTCGCTGGCATCTTCGAGTTTGTCGTCGTCGTTGTCGCTTTCAGCGGCGTCGCCTTCAGGGACGTCGATCCTTCTGCCTGTGTCGATAACGCCGCTCGCGCTCGTCGGAGCAGTATCCTTGTCGAGATTGGAATCCTCGGCTGCCTTGTTGGGAGCCGCAGCGATCTGCTCCTCCTGCGCTGACGGGAGAGCACCAGCCATCAAGGTGAAGAATTCGCCGCCGTCAACGCAGACGCGAACTCGCTGGCGAAGGACATCGACCTCGACGACTCGGCCCTCGCCCATCGGAGTAGCAATGCGTTTCCCGACTTTGGGCAGACCTCGGCGCAGCTCTCGATAGGTAGCTTCCTCGTAGATTAGACAGCACTTGAGACGTCCGCACTGACCGGAGACTTTGCTCGGATTCAAGACCAACCCTTGGTCCTTGGCCATCTTTATCGACACAGGCTCGAAGCGAGACAGGAACGATGTACAGCACAGCGCGCGCCCGCAGGATCCAAGCGCACCGATCATCCTCGCTTCGTCGCGTACCCCGGTCTGTTTCATCTCTACTCGGAGGTGTAGCTTCTGCGAGAGATCTCGCACCAGGTCGCGGAAATCGACCCTATCCTCGGACGAGAAGAAGACCACGAGCTTGCCGCTAGGCAGGACCTCGGTGTGAAAGACTTTGATAGGTAGACCACGTTCTCGCACCCGTTCCTTGACGAGGCGCTGTGCTTCGCAGGCCGTCCCTTGGTTGCGTTCTGCCGTCGCATTGTCCGTGTCGGTAGCACGACGGAGGACGCGACGCGGTGGTTCGACCATCATTCGTCTCGCTGGAATCGAGATGATCGTGCCCCTTTGGACGCCGAAATCGGTGGTCTCTACCATCACCGTATCGCCGATTGCGTAGCTAGCATCTCCCGCATCCTTCTCGACCACTCTGCGTCCAGCATCGAGAAGCACTCCGGCGACATTGGTGACGGTGCCACTGTGTCGATTGTCGACAGGAACGTCGTGTTCCACCCCGGGCTCCGAATCGTCCGCTGGAAGATCTGGAGGAAGGGCAAGAATCGGAGGCGTGTGATCGTCGGTGTCGTCGCCCCATCTTTGCTCGACATCGCCGGATACCGTCCAAGGCTCCGGTGTGTCGATGCGCCACGTTGCCTGCAATGGCGAGGATTCGTCATTGTCGCAGCCCGGTTGAGTGGACGGTGCTGGCGAGACATGAGCTCCGGCCCTCCGCGAGGAGGATTGGTCGCCGAAGGATCTTCCCGGACCGCCGGTTGGGTTGGGCGCCATCCGATTCTGGTGTTCGCCGTGTCTGTGCGAGCCGCGACTCTCCCCTCTCCCCTCCCCTCTGCTCTCCCCTCTGCTCTCCCCTCTGCTTCCCTCACCAGCTGAGCGAGCAGAACGAGCTCCGCCAGCGGCAGCCGTGGCCGGCCTCTGAATGTCACTCGGGCGCTGGCCATGTCGGCCGCGGCCCTCCTGCCAGGTCCTCTCGCCTCCTGAACGAGCAGAGCGGTGGCCAGCAGGGGGGGCCCCGTCGAGGTCCCCTCGATGGGGGGGCGGCGAGTGCTCG
>JAZDLZ010000334.1:0-5123 GCA_043801535.1 Pseudomonadota bacterium | reverse complement strand
TCCCGTGCACTTCCACCGTATTGCTCAATAATTCCAGCGAATTCTGGCGACTGTAACGGCACTGTAACGGGAAGGGTTGTCTGGTTGTCAATCGCTTGATGCCCGGCAGTCGGTAGATTCGCTGCTGTCTTTTCGCCCTCTGGAACATTCCCGGCAGTCGGAAGGTCCACCTTCAACTTCGCGACTTCCTGGCACATGGTCGGCCATTGCGTGCGGACATACCCGTCCATGATGTCGCGTTGGCTGGTGTGCGTGATTCGACGGATCACGTCACGGGAAGCACCGCAGGCTTCTGCCAAGGTCGTGAACGTCGCTCGTAGGTTGTGCAGCGTGCGCCGTCGGAGCTCGATACGCTCTTGGTCGAGCATGAATTCGTGCCCGCTCTGGTTGGCCGTCCGATTGCGACCCATCCTACCTGGGACGATCAGGTCGTCGGCGCCTGGCTCACGACCCATCATCCGTTTCCAGCCGTCGTTGTGCCAGTCGGCGAGAATGGCAGCCAGGCCGGGATGCACAGGAACATGCCGCGTCGTTTCCGTCTTGGTGGCGCCCTCGGTTTTCGTGCGCGAATCGAAGCTGGCAACGATGAGCATGCGGCCGAGCACCGGAGCGGTCGGATCGTAGTGACGCCAGCGAAGCGCGCTTCCTTCGCCAAACCGCAGACCAAGGAAGAACAGGACGGCATACAGGGTGCGGCGATCCTCTGGTATCCGATGATCGGAGACCATGAGCGAGATCTCCTCGGCCTCGAAGACGGCGCCTGCACGCCAACTCGGGTCCTTGTCCCGCTTCTTAGGCAGGTCGCCATGGGCGAGCACGCACGGAGTAGCAGCAATGAGCCCGTCGATCACGGCTTCGTGAAACATGCGATGGAGGGTGCCGTAGACGTTGAGAACCGTGCGGGCAGCCAGACGTTCGGGCGGAGCACCCTGCTTGCGCCCGGCAGTCTCCTTGATACGAAGGTGCGCAACCAGGTTCCTGACGTCGGCCACGCGCACGTCGGTTAGCCGCAGACTGCCGATGGTTGGCAGGACGTGGCGATTTAGATGGTTGGCCTCATCCCGAGACGAGCTGATGTCCGGGTCTGCCATGCGCTTCTCGAGCCAAGCCTTGGCGAAGCCGGCCACAGTGACAGGTCCTTTTGTGCCCGACCGTTGAACGCCGGCGATCTCTTTTTCGAGGATGGCTAGCCGTTTCTCGGCGAGCTCGCGCTGCTCAACGGTGTAGCCACTGGAGCGTTGCACGCGCTTGCCCGTCTCGTCGTAGAACGAGAACCAAAGCATGCCGGTGCCCGGTCGTTCGTAGACCGTGCCATGCTTCTCGCGTGGCTTGCGGCTCATGACTTGGCCTTTCCTTTTGGCATCTCCATTGATTCCTCGGCAGCCACAAGATCCAGCAACGTGGCGAGTAGCAGCGAGGAGACCGACAACCCGCGACGATCCGCTAGCCGAGCAATGATGTCGCGCTGCCGTTCGGTGCAGCGGACAATGGCAAAGCAATTCTTGGGATCTTTGGTTCTCGGTGGCATGGTTCCTCCAATCGTCACAGATAGAGCAGGGCCTGGGGAAGCCCTGAAGTTGTGGTGAGCAGCTAGGCTGCCAACTTCTCGAGAGCCAGCCGGAACCGTCGCCATGGCAGCGTCCAGGCGGCGATCGGAGCCGGGCAACTCTCGGCTTCTTCTTCTTGGGCAACGCACGCCAGCGTGATGGCTTGTTGCCAATCGCCTTGCTCGGCCGCTGCTAGCGCCCGTCGGCCTGCTCTGGTGGCGGCAAGGCTGCTACTGCGGGGGATGGTGGGAAGCCGGTGTCTCGTCATGCCCTTACTGTATGCGTTGCGCATACGAAAGGCAAGGGGAATCAGCAAGGGGTTGTCGTTTTTTTGGCAGCGTCGGAGGCTCGAACGCGCGCGCGTTCGGAAGATCAGTTGGCGCCTCGACCTCGAGGCGAATCCGTCACGTCACGGAGGGACATGAGCATCTCGATGAGAGTCGAGAGATCATCGAAAGCTCGATCCGCCTCATCGTTGAAGTGCTCACGACATGCTACTGCCATCGCAAGGCAATCGCTGATACGTTGCGAGAGCTGGCCAGTGCCGGCCAGGCGCACCAGTGCGCGCTGGTGCGAGGCCTCGAGCTCGGCGAGGGTATCCCCCGTGGTAACGTCAATCCGCATGGGGAGCTCCTTCCTGGCCGGCCAAGCAGCACAGCACGCCGTGTAGTGTATCGAGTCCGGCCAACGCCTTCTCGACGGGCAGAGGCAACGGCTTGCCGTACCCACGGAGGGCAGCCAGGTTGGTGTGAATGTTTTGGGCGAGCTCGGCACAGGAACGGAGCACTTCCAGAACGCGCGCGTTCGAGCTCATGCCTGCTCCCGCCGTGCAGCGGCTTGCTCGCTGCGTTGTGCGGACTCGTACGAGGCGCGCAACGCTTGCCCCTTTGAAGTGTGCATGAATTGGTCAACCGCTTGCTCGCGAGTCAACGCTCGACCAACGCTCCACTCCTCGGCACCAGCAAGAATCTCCCGCCAGAGCTTCTCGCTCTCGACGCTGGCGTCGGCCTTCTCGACGGTCGGCTCGTCTGGCTCCGCTTCCTCGTACGCAGTACGAAGTGCTTGCCCTTCGTCGCTCTCGAGGAAGACGGCAATCGCCGCTTCCTTGGTCAGACCAGCGTTCGCCTTGCGCAAAGCTGCGCCAGCCTCGATCTTCGACCAGACCTCGCTCTGGTATGCCGCGACAGGCTCGTTGCGTCGATCCACCTCTGCCATCGTCGCGTCGAGCTTGTCGAACGCGGCCGAGGCTCGCGCCAACGCCCGTTGCTGGCTGGCCAAGCAGTCGGATGCCTTCTTGATGCTTTCTTCGATGTTTCTGGTTGCCTGAGACATGTCTGATGCCTTTCTGCGTCATTAGACGCATTGCAATGCAGTTTGACGTAGCATTGAGTAATCGAGTGTAAAAGGACGGTAATCGAAGCATTCCAGAGCGTAACCACGGAGTACCTGGTTACTTGGCGGCGTCTGGCCAAGTCTGGCGTGCTGCCGCGTTTCGAGGCCTTCTTTGTCGTGCTGCCGCACCCTGCCACGCACACCCGCGTAGGACGGCGCAAGACTGCGCTGCCTGCGGGCAAGGCCTGCACTTTGCCGCCCCTGGCGTGCTCCTGCACCTCGCCACGCGCACCAGCGGAGCCCCGAGTATCTCCGGGTAGCCTGACGCAAGACCACGCAAGGCCGCGCCTTCCATGCGCATGGCGTGCGTATGGCCGACCTTGGCGTACGAGCGGGTAGTCTGGCACCTTGCCACGCACAACAGCGGAGTCCTGCGGAGTGTCGGGCAACCAGGCGCGAGACCACGCAAGGCAGCGCTGAACGCCACGCAATGATGGCATCCGGGCGCCAGCCAGGCGGTTTGACGCAGTAGGACGCATTGCAGGGTAGCTAGACGGCAAAGGACGCACAAACGCGGTAGAATGAGGCATGGGACAGCAAATTCCGTCAACAAACGGCTCTAACGGCAGAACGGCGCGCGGTACGTTTGCCAAGGGCAACAAGGGCGGGCCAGGGAACCCGTTTGCCCGAAGGTGCGCGGAACTACGCTCCCTGTTGGTGAATTCCATCACAGAGCAGGATCTGCGGGAATTGGTCGCTGGACTACTCCAAAGGGCGAAGGCTGGCGACGTAGCGGCCGCAAAGCTGTTGCTCGCGTATTCGGTCGGCGAGCCGGTTGCAGGGGTCAACCCAGACGATCTGCCAGCGCTCGAACACGCTGGCAGGCAGGCGGGTCGGCTCCGTGCGCTTGAAAGCGCCACGTTCGGCGACGAGTAGCTCACGCCTTCTTTTCGCTTTGGCTCTTGGCCAGTTTGGCTGCCACCGTGGCTTTTGCCGCGGCATCGTCGGTAAGCGCGCGCACCCGACGACGACGCCGATCGGCGGCCGCCGACCAAGGGCGTTTTGCATCCGTCGGTGCGACGCCGGCAGCGAGACGCCACGATGCAGCGGCGGCGTCGAACGCAGCATCGGCCTCCCGCAAAGCCTCGATGGCCTGGTGAGCTGGCGCGGTCTCGGCCGCGACCGCGACGGAAACGCGCGCAGCTTCGGACTCGGCCTCGGTCGCAGCGACGCGCGCCTCGGCGGCCGCGCGCGTGGCCAGCAGCGCCCGCTCCTCGGCCGCGAGCAAAACCTTGCGCGTGGTCTCGAGCTTGAACGCAAGTTGGGCAGCGGCGTTGCGCCACGACGCGGCTTCGCTTTCAAGCACCGAAATCGCGAGCCGAGAAGTCAATTTTTTTCCAACGTCGCGGAGCTCGGCGGCAGCCGCCTTTTCGCGAGCTCTCGCGTCATCGAGTGCCGCGGTCAAGCCGGCGGTTGGATCGTTGGCGCGCGTCTCGGCGAGCTCGCGCGACGCATTGGCAGCGGCCTCGGCGAGTCTTGCGGCTTGCGCCTCGGCCCGTCGAGCCTTCTCGACGGCCTCGGCCGTGCGTCGCCAGGCCTTGCGAACCGGCAGCGTCACAGCAGATTCGGCAGCGTCGCGAAGATCTTCGCGACGGTCGAATGCCGCGGTTGCCTCGGCAGCCAAGGCGGCGATTCGTGCCGTGCGGGCGTCGTGTTCGGCTTGCGCGAGGGTCGGGGGATCGGTCATCTTGTCAGTCATCCTGATGCTCCTGTCATGGTTGTTGTCGCTCGGGCCAGCGCCATGGACTCGAACCATGATCGTCGGTCGAACGGCGAAGGAGATTCCCGTTCGGGCCGACTTTCCGGGTGCATGCGATGGCAGCATGCCGCTGGCATAATGGGTCGACGGGCCGGAATCGAACCGGCCTCGGCACCCGACGGAATGCCGATCCGTCGTGGGCCTGTCCTCGCCGCAGGAGGTGCGGCCATCGACATGGTGTGTACGCGGGCTGAGCGCCAGATTGGCCACCGGACGCGCGTAGACGTGCGCTGGACGCGAGGAGCCGGCATGGGCAGGGGTCCAGGGCGTCGCCTGGCGCCGCGCGCGTGGCCGTCGCGCCAACTCGGCGTCGACCTCGCGACGCAACGCCGGCCGCAGGTCGGAGAGGCCAGCCAGCCAGGAGAGATAGTCCCGGGGGATGTCGCCCAGGGCCAGACCGCGGTAGCGACCAAAGGGCATTCTCA
>JAZDLZ010000319.1:0-6627 GCA_043801535.1 Pseudomonadota bacterium | reverse complement strand
ATTCTTGTGTTTGGCACCCACTCGTACGTGTCAGTTCCAGAGGGTGCAGTAGACCGGCTGATTGCCATTCTGAGCGGGCGCAAAGTCGGTGAACGGGAGCTCGTTGTCGAACGAGCCCGCCGCTAGAGCACCGCTCTCTCTGCGGTCATATCGTGTGATAGACTAACCTTCGCCGAGGAGGTGGCCAATGGAGCAGTGTCCAGTCGAAATTGGTCAAATTCTGACGGGAAAGTATCGAATCGAGCGAGTGTTGGGGATGGGCGGTCTGGGAATAGTCGTTGCGGCAACTCACCTTCAGCTTGGCCAGTTGGTGGCACTGAAATTCATGCTGCCGCAGGCGATGACCGCTCCCGAAGCCGTACAGCGCTTTCTCCGCGAAGCCCAGGCAGCAGTCAGGTTGCAGAGCGAGCACGTTGCTCGCATCATGGATGTTGCGACGCTCGACGACGGCACTCCCTACATTGTCATGGAGCACCTCGACGGCATGGATCTCGGCAACTTCCTCGAGAAGCAGGGCGCTCTGCCGGTGGCAACCGCAGTGTCGTTCGTTCTGCAGGCGTGCGAGGCGATTGCTGAAGCTCACGCGATCGGTATCATCCACCGTGACCTCAAACCGGCGAACCTGTTCTTGACCAGGCGAGCTCGCGATGGCTCGTTCTTCGTCAAAGTGCTCGACTTCGGCATTGCCAAGGCGGTTTCCCAAGGCGGTCAGGTTGGATTGACCCAAACCTCGGCGATCATGGGGTCGCCGCTCTACATGTCACCGGAGCAGATGCGCTCCAGCAAAACGGTGGATCCGCGCAGCGACATCTGGTCGCTGGGAGTCATCCTCTACCATCTCCTTGCCGGCAAGCCGCCTTTCGACGGTGAGAGCTTCGGCGAGCTCTGTGTCAAAGTGCTCATGGATCCCCTGCCGCCGCTGCCGCTGCCGCTGCCGGCGCTGGCGCAAGCGAGCAGGCCGGCCGCCGGCATCGAGATCGTGCTGCAACGATGCCTGGAGAAGGAACCGAACGCTCGCTACCAGAGCGTTGCCGAGCTCGTCGACGCGCTGGTTCCGTTCGCCGGGGAGGCGCTCCGGCAGCCCACAGCAGCCGTGGCTATCGCCCCCGCCCCGCCGCCGGCAATCGACGGTCCAGCTGCCTACGGCGCTGCTACCAGTCCACCACGAGTGGCCATAACTACTCTCGCTCGTGGGGCTGGCGAAGTGCAGCCCACAACACGGCCGCGCCTTGGCCGTGCCCCTCTACTTGCAATCGGCGGAGGAGTGTTGGCGGTTGGCATCGCAGTCTCGGTCCTGGTACTTGGCCAGGGTCGTGGCCAGGGTCGTGGGACGGAAAACACCTCCACGACCCCCGCCGCCGCCGCCGCACCATCAATGACAACGGCGAGCTCGCGGGCGGAGGCAGAGACGGAGGCAGCAAGAGCGAAAACGCCAGAAGCTGCCCAGGCCCTTGACGCGGGCAGTCCTACCCTTACCGGCGCCCAAGCCGGAGGATCAGCGACCTCGGCTCCGCCCTCCTCTCGACCCCCAGTGCCTCAGGCTTCGGCTACTCGAGCACCACTGCCGGCAACGGACAAGGTCGAGCCATCGGCGACCGACTCGGCGACCAAGACACGGGAGAACCCGCACCGGCGGTCGGCGCGAGATCATGGATCGCGAGGAGGAACGGACAATCCGTCCAGCCGGAGGACGTCTCCCTTACCATCCCGTGATAGCGACCCACTCGCCAACCCGGAGTAGCCCAATGACTGCAAGACAAACGATCGCCGCCGGCCAGCTACTACTGGCGCTCCTGCTTTTTTCCAGCCAGGCTGCCGGACAGCGGTCGGAGGACAAGGCCATGGCAGATGCGCTCTTCGACGAAGGGAAACGCTTGACTGCCGCTGGTGACCACAAGGCGGCATGTCCAAAGTTCAAGGCGAGCTTCGACTTGCTGCCCAGGCTCGGAGTCCGCCTGAACTTGGCCGACTGCTACGACAAGGCAGGGATGACCGCGAGCGCCTGGGCGGAGTTCCGGGCGGCGGCAACCGTGGCAGAGAATGAAGGAGACCGGCGAGAGAAGTTTGCCAAGCAACGAGTCGCCGACCTCGAGCCGCGGCTATCGCGATTGATTGTCCGTCCTGCATTCGACAGTGAGATTCCCGGGCTGGAAGTGAAACGCGACGGAGTGACAGTTGTGCCGGCCTCTTTCGACCTGGCGATTCCAGTCGACCCAGGCATCCACAGCCTCGAGGCCAGTGCCCCTGGCCGGACCTCGTGGCGGCAGCAGGTTCGGGTAATCGGCGCAGGCGTCGTAGTAACCGTCGAGGTGCCGATGCTGGCAATGCCGCTGCCTGCTGCCGACGACAGGCGCGCGCCTGCATCCACTCCGCCGGGAGCCACCACTGCGGCTGCCGCCGGGCAATCTCGGCCGCCTGCAGCCGAAGCCGAAAAGCCGACGACCGCCGCCAGACCGCCGACTTCCGAAACCGCTCCGGCGGGGGCAGCCTCGGCGGCAACGCCAGCAGTCACGGCAGCGGCTGCAACCAGCTCGGCCGAGCCAGGCGTGCCTGCCAGCGACGCCGCGCGCCAACCCGAGAACGAACCGGCGCCGGCAGCCAGCGAGCAGCCACCGGCAGCGAACGATTCGTCCCCCGACGTGACAGCCTCGGCGACCGCTGGTCCTCGTCGAGGACGAGGCCGCCGGATCCTCGGGGCGAGCATGGGCGTGGCAGGCGCGCTGGCGATCGGAGCGGGAGCCTACTTTGGCATGACGGCGAAGACGAAGTGGGACGATTCGCGCGAATACTGCAACGAGGAAAACGAGTGTACGCCAGGATCGCCCGGACCGACCTTGATCGACGAAGCCCAGAGCGCCGGCAACATCGCGACTGGCGCCTTTGCCGCCGGAGCAGCGCTGGCAGTGACCGGATTGATCCTCTATTGGACCGCCCCGCCGGCAAGCAGCCCGGCGGAAGCCAGGCTGTCGGCCAAGCTGTCGCTAAGAGTGCTACCACCAGTCAGTATTGGATCTTCAGCAGTCTTTGCCATTGGAGGTGATTTCTGATGCACGCCAAGACCTTACTCCTTACTGTCGTGGCACTGACGCTCTTCTCTGCCTGCAATGCCATCCTTGGCATCAGCGACCCCACAACAGGCGACGCCGACGTCGACGCCGCAACGACCGACGGCCCAGCCCGACCCGACACAGTCACCGACGGCATCCCTGGAAAGCCCGATGCCGTGTCGTCGGATGGCATGCTGCCCGCGAAAGACGGCGCCGGGACTGACGGCGGAGGCGTGACTGGCGACGGCGCTGTTGGCGACGGATCGATTGTCCGTGACGGCGCTTTCGCCGACGGATCGGCAGGCCTGGACGGCGCGGGCGCAATCGATGCGGCGACCGACGGTACGGTCTGCGTACCCATCACCTGCGCCGG
This sequence comes from Pseudomonadota bacterium, assembly GCA_043801535.1. Lineage (GTDB taxonomy): Bacteria > Myxococcota_A > Polyangia > Haliangiales > SHYZ01 > JAZDLZ01. The sequence continues at coordinate 3,207 of JAZDLZ010000319.1, read as the reverse complement.
CGCAGGAAAGGACTGTGGCACCGTCAACGACGGTTGCGGCGGATCGATCGATTGCGGAGCGTGTCAATACCCCGACCTGTGTGGCGGCAGCGGCAAGGCGAACGTCTGCGGCTGTGCTCCCACCGATGACTGTACCACCTATGGCTGGGAATGCGGGACGTTCATCGACAGCTGCCAGGACACTGTCGATTGCGGCGACTGCGACCAGCCCGAGACCTGCGGCGGCAGCGGCAAACCCGGACACTGCGGCTGTACTCCGACTACCTGTGCGGCAGCCCAAAAGAACTGCGGCTACATCGACGACGGATGTGGCGACAAGCTCTACTGTGGCGAGTGCGTGGCGCCCTGGGAATGCGGCGCCGGCGGCGCCGGCGAGTCCAACGTCTGCGGCTGCGTCCCGACGCAGACCTGCGCGACCAATGGATTCGAGTGCGGGCAGTTCACCGATAACTGCAACGTGGTGAGAAACTGCGGCGAGTGCGAGTTGCCCCGAATCTGCGGTATCGACGGCAAGCACCAGTGCGTGTGCGCCCCGTATTCTTGCGACGAAGCAGGAGCGGGCTGCGGCATGATCGTAAATCCGTGTGACGGCAGCACCATCGATTGTGGCGAGTGCCGGCTGCCCGAGACCTGCGGCGGCGGCGGCAAGGACAACGTCTGCGGGTGTGCTCCCACCACCTGCCAGGCTCTCGGCAGGAACTGCGGCGAGATCAGCGACGGTTGCTTTGGCAAGCTATTGTGTGGCATCTGCACGTTGCCCGAATGGTGCGGCGGCAGCGGGGTGGCAAACCTGTGCGGCTGCACGTCGAAGACGTCGTGCGAATCCGAGGGATTGAGCTGCGGGGACTACACCGACGAGTGCATGGTGACAACCGAGTGCGGCGAATGCCGGCTGCCCGAGACCTGCGGCGGCGGCGGCAGGGATGGCGTATGCGGCTGCACCCCCACCACCTGCGAGGCAGCAGGCAAGAACTGCGACCTCATCGACGATGGCTGCGGCGGCTCGCTCGACTGCGGAAGGTGCCTGTTTCGAGGCCAATTCTGCGGCGTCTTCGAGCCAAACGTGTGCGCGTTCCCGCCCCCGAGTTGCGTCGGGCTCGCCGATACTTGTGGTCCGAAAGGCACCGAGGATTGCTGCCAGAGCCTCGAGGTGGAGGGAGGAACCTTCAACCGCGGTAACGACACCAGGTATCCGGCGACGGTGAGCAGCTTCCACCTCGACAAGTACGAAATCACTGTCGGTCGGTTCAAGAAATTCGTCACGGCCGGCCTGGGCACCCAGGCAGCCCCGCCCGCAGTCGGCTCGGGTGCCCATCCGCTCATTGACTTGAGCGGATGGCAAGCTGGCTTCAATGGCTCGCTGCCGTCGGACACCACCGCTCTCCTCGACAAGGTGACCTGCGACGCACCCTTCCAGACCTGGACCGACGTGGCCGGCGCCAACGAGAACCTTCCCATGAACTGCCTGAGCTGGTATCTCGCCTTTGCCTTCTGCGCCTGGGACGGCGGCCGGCTGCCGACCGAGGCAGAATGGAACTACGCCGCCGCCGGTGGTTCTGAGCAACGCACCTACGCCTGGACCGGAACCACCGTTGACTGGACCTACGCTTCCTACAATTGTCTGGCCGATGGTTCAGCCGGAGGCGTGTGCGCCTTCACCGATATTCTTGTCGCGGGCGCGCGCTCACCCAGGGGTGACGGCAGATGGGGGCAATCCGACCTCTCTGGCAACGTGAAAGAATGGACCCTGGACTGGTACTACAGTCCCTACCAGATCAACCCGTGCAACGACTGCGCCTACCTCACGACGGCCAGCTCCCGCAGCCTACGTGGGGGTTCCTACTTCAGCGGCTACAGCTACATTCAGACGACCTACCGCGACTACGACACGCCGACGGACATCACCACCTACTACGGCGCCCGCTGCGCCCGCGACCTCGACTAGAATAGCTAGCTAGCTAGCGGGGGCTATCAGTGTCCCCGCCAACATCCCGCAGGCACCGCCGATGTCCTTGCCACCTGAGTAGCGCCGGACGACTGGCTGCCCGAGCGGCGCAAGCCAGTCACGAAAACGGCTGAGCTCCTCGGTGCTGGGAGCACGGAACCCGGCAGTCGTGTCGTTGACGTCTATCAGATTCAACCTGACCCGGATCCCGGCGAGGCGGTGCACCAGCGCCTGCGCGTCTTCTTGGCCCAGATTCACCCCGGAGATCGCCACGTATTCGAGCATCGCCCGCGATCTGGATTCCTCGGAATGGGCACGCACCGCGGCAAGCAGATCGGCGAGAGGATAGCGCTCGGCCACCACGGGCATGAGCTGTCTTCTGCGCTCATCGATCGCCGAGGTCAGGGAAACAGCCAACCTGAAACGATGTCCCTCGGCGGTGAAGCGACGTATCTGGGGCACTATCCCGGCCGTAGAAATGGTGATGGCCTTCTGAGCTATGGCAAAACCAGCAGGCTCTGCGAGCACGCGGGCGGCGCGGATCGTGTTCCGATAGTTGAGCAGCGGCTCACCCATTCCCATGAAGACGACTCCGCGCACTGGGAAATCGATCTCGTCGCGTATCCGAGCAACTTGGTCGACGATCTCCCAGGCGGCAAGATTGCGTCCTGCTCCCAATCGTCCCGTCGCGCAGAACACGCAGCCGAGCACGCAACCAGTCTGAGCACTGACGCACACGATTCCTTTGGTTGGTGTCGTGCTCGGTCCTGCTGGAAGTGGAATGAGCACTGCCTCCACCGTTGCCCCATCGGGTAGACGCAGCAGATACTTTACAAAGCCGTCGACCGGCGAACGGCGCCGCTCCAGCACCTCGAGCCTCTTCGAGCGCGCCCCCGAATCCGCCACCAAGCGAATCCGTGAGCGATCGAGCCCAGGGATAGCGGAGAAATCCGGCCAGACACTCGCTCTCCGGTCGTGAACACGGGCAAACACCCGGCTTACGGCGCCAGGAGGCACCCCGAATTGGCCGGCAAGCTGGGCAGCCAGCTCATCGACCGGGAGCCCGTTCAAGACGACAGCAGTCACTCCGCGAAGGGATCCTTCAAGTCGCTCTTTGGCCTCCGTCTTGGGGAGGGCTCGGGTCGATCGCTCGCTTGGCCGCCCGCTTGGCCGCCCGCTTGGCCGCTCGCTTGGCCGCCCGCTTGGCCGCCCGCTTGGCCGCCCGCTTGGCCGCTATCCGCAGGTTCGTGATCCTCCCGTTC
>JAZDLZ010000303.1:0-3104 GCA_043801535.1 Pseudomonadota bacterium | reverse complement strand
AGAGCAGACTGCAAAAACTCGCGCGTTGGCTTGACGCGTCGGCAACTCCAGACGGAAGAATCACCGAAAGCCTGAACTGTGCCCCCTCCGACATTGCCTGTTGCCGGTCGCCGGTTGCCTGTGGCCTGTTCTGCAGCGGAGCGAACGAGCACAGACGCTCGGTCAGGCGCATGCTGCCGGCTGGAATCGTGGACTCCGAATCCCAGTGGCGAATGGCGAAGGAGTTGTTGCCTGCCCTGCGCCACTGTACTGGCGCGTCCACGCTGGCTGGTCTACGATGAGTCAGTGCGTTCGCCCGCTGACATCCGCCGGGTTCTACTCGTCGACCCGGATACGGAGTTTGCAACGGTGGTTAGCGACGCTCTTCGTGCTGCCGGGATGGACGTACAGGCAATTCCTACCGCCGAGCTCGGGCTGCGCAGAGTGGCGACCTATCAACCCCACGTTCTCTTGGTCGAGTTGGAAATGCCGGCTGGAGACGGCGCCCTGTTTCTTCGCCGTCTGCGCGACGAATACATGGGCGCCAGGCCACGAGTACTGGTGCTCGCGCAGAGCGAAGCCGCCTTGGGCAGCATTGCCGACATGGGCGCTGATGCGGTCATCCTGAAGCCGGCAAACGTGGCGGCGTTGGTAACCCTGGCCACCGCCAATTATGGGGTGGCAATTCCAGAGGCAGTAGAGGCCGACCGCTTGCGACAGCTCCTGCGCCTCACGATTCTCGGAGGCGATCCCCAAGAGTCGCTCTCGGTTGCGGCGAAACGGCTGGCCCAGGTCTTTCGCATCAAAGAGTGCATCGTCATTGGCGCCATCGGAGATCGGCAGTTCGTCGGCTCGGCCAGCGGTAGTGTTGACGAACGTACTGACGCACCGTTGTGGAGTGTCTGCCGGTCTGCGCTCGAAGCTTGCACCCCGGTGGTCGCCCCGACCGACGAGAGTGTGCAGGCGGTCAGCACGATTCTGGCGGTCCCGCTTGGCCAACCAGGCGGTTCCAGTCTCGGCGCTATCATCTTCAAGGACGATCGTCCGCGCCTGTTCGAGGCCGAAGTGGCGGAGAGCCTGCGCGCTCTCGGACAGCGCCTTCACTACGAGCTCACTTGGCGGGCCGTACACGACCGCATTGTTGCCGACCGAGATCGCCTGCGCGAGAGCTCGATGCTCGATCCGATGCTGGGGGTCTGGGCGCGCGCAGCTCTCGATCAGGCGGTGCCTGCCGAGGTATCTGCCTGCCAGCGACGCGGCGAGCCACTCAGTATGGCTGTTCTGGATGTTTGCGGCCTGCGCCACATCAACGAGCACTACGGGCACCTCGTGGGCGACGCAGTGCTTCGCCATGTCGCCCAGCTAGTCCGCCAGCGAGTACGCGCCCAGGACACTGTTGCTCGCTACGCCGGGGATTCGATCGCGATCATTCTCGGTGGCACCAGCGTCGACGAAGCCGTCCAGGCGGTGGTGCGCTTGCAGGGTGTGATCGTCTCGACGCCGCTCGTGTTCGACGGCAGGAGCTTCGACGTCGAGGTCACTGCTGGCGTGGCTCCACTTCTCGGTGAAGATGACAGCGGCGAAGCCACTCTGTCGAGGGCGGTTGCGGCCCAGCGCTCGGCACGCTGGCGCAAAGAATACCTGGGCATCGCCGATGCGCTCTCTCCGAACGAGTCCTCCGACGCCAGCGATCTGTCCGGACACGAGCTCGAAGTCGGCACCACCCTCGGAGGAATGTATCAGATCCTCCACGAAATCAGCCGTGGCGCGATGGGCGTTGTCTACCGTGCCGAGGATTTGGGATTGGGCCGGCCGGTGGCGCTCAAGCTCCTTCGCCCAGATCTGGCACGCGACCGGAGCTTCGTAGACCGTTTCCGCACCGAGGCCGCCACCTTGGCAGCGCTGCGCCACACCAATCTGGTGCAAGTCCACGCCTTCGGGATCGACGGCGAGGATGTCTTTTTCGTCATGGAGCTCGTCGAGGGCGAGCCGCTCGACGATCGCATCGAGTACGCGCGATCCGAGGGCAAAATGGTGTCCCTGGATCGAGTCGAACGGGTAGTCACTCAGGTAGCGGACGCTCTCGAGGCGATGCACCGAGCTGGCGTCCTGCACCGCGACGTGAAGCCGGCCAACGTGCTCCTCGACCGGGCCGGCGATCGAGCAGTGTTGGTCGATGTCGGCATCGCCAAGCGTCGCGGCACTGCCACCGATCCAGCGGGAACTCCTGGTTTTACTGCACCCGAGAGCTTTTCCGGCGGAGCAGAAGGTCCTTCCGCCGATGTCTATGGGTTGGCCGCGACCGCCTACGTTCTCCTCACCACCGCAATGCCATTCGGCGAATTCCAGCCAACATCGACGATCGCGCGCCAGCAAGCCGGACCACCGCCACCGCCCACGAGCCTGAGGGCAGGGCTCCCGCCAGCAGTCGACGAAGTGCTACTGCGAGCTCTCGATCCCAATCCGCGTACGCGTTTCCAGTCAGCCGGCCAGTTTGCCACCGCGTTGATTCACTCGCTGGGTGGGGCAGCGAGTGACGTGCGTGCAGGGTTGGACGGACCAACCTCGCTGGTGAATATCGGCACCGGGCGGCATCATGACGACTCAGAGTCCGATCTCGACCTCGAGCCGGACCTCGAGCCGGACCTCGAGCCGGACCCGGAACCGGCTCCGGTTCCGGAGCCGGGGCCAATGCTTGCAGATGGTTCAGTGCCCGACTCCGGCCGGGAGCCAGGGCTCGAGCTGCTCTCGGAACCCGAGTCGGATCTGGAGCTAGAGCAGGTAGGCAGTCTGGTCGACGATCCGAACGACGAGCAGACCATCGAACGGCTCATTGAGACAACCGAGGGAGAAACTCCAAAATTTTCGTCCTCGGTTGGCGGAATTGTGTGGCCGAGCAGGGTAGGCGGCCCAATGCCCGAGACTCTGCCTCTGGTGGATTTTCAAACACCTTCGGCCGCCAAGACGCCACCGCGTATGGGCGCGGGTGCCAGTAGCGGCGCTGATGCCGAGCCAGGCAAGGGACTATTGCCTGGCCTGGGTGCCGGACATGGCGGCGCGACCGGCGCTGGCGCTGGCGAAGGAGCAGGCAGCAATCGGGCAAACAGTGAATCGCGGATGGGCCT
>JAZDLZ010000302.1:0-2746 GCA_043801535.1 Pseudomonadota bacterium | reverse complement strand
ACCAAAGACCGAGAACGGCCTGCGCTCCCTCGGGTGCCTTGTCATGTCCATCCGACCGAGACACGTCCACGTCGGGTATCGCTGACGCTCTGGTTTCGCCGCCATCGACGGGGGACCAACGAGCAACGATCACACCCGGTGCTGCCCAGCATATTCAGCAGGAGCTGGGTTGCATAGTATGCTGGGTGGCGATGGCTACTGCCTGGACTGGAGGGGCAGCCAGATCTCCGTCCGGAGCTCCTCGGGCTTCACCTGGTCGGAGCTGTTCAGGTACACCTCGAAGCAGGGCTCCTCCCGCAGCCGCTCCCCGCTTCCCGGCAGCCACGACTTGAAGATCTGATCGTAGGTCTGCTGGAATCGCTCGTACGGGCCGGCGTGCAGGAACACGGCGTATCGCCCTCCAGCGATCGTCTTCTTGCCGATCTCGCCTTCCGGCTTCACGTCGCGGTCGATGGTCACGCAGGCGTCATAGCGGAACTTGGACTCGTCAGTGACGTGCGGATCGTCATGGGAGATGCCGATCATCCGCGTGGCCGGCCCGAGAAGCCCTTGCGGCCCAGCGAACTGGCAGAGCACACCGAAGGCCTGGCCAGCCGCCTGGCAGTATGGGCCCGTTTTGCGAACGAAGAGTACGGTCATGGGGTCAGTGTTCCGGATCTCTGGGGTCATGCTCGAATCCTCCTTTTCTGTGGTCAGTGCGAGCAACCTCGCACCGAGCATTGAACCTGGCTGGTTTCGCTCGCGGTACACCGTGGGAGCGACACCGAAGTAAGCCGAGAAGGCACGCGTGAACGCAGCCGCTGTCTCGTAGCCGGCATCAAGGGCGATCTCTGTGACCGGCGCGTCGAGGTGGAGAAGCTGCTGCGCCGCGCGCTCGAGGCGCACGCGACGGATGAATGCGGCAAGCGGCTCGCCCGTGAAGGCGGCGAAGATCCGATGGAAATGGTATGGCGAAAAGAACGCGACCTTCGCGAGGTCTTCCAGGTTCAAAGGCTCACCGAGGTGGGCCTCGATGTGGAAGATGACCCGGTTGATCCGTTCCCGATAGTCCCGGGTTGTGGAGTCCCTTGACGGCATTCGTAGTCCTCACTGGCATGAATACCGCGATTGAGGGGAGCTCTGCTATCCCGAGCTTGCTATCTTGCGGATGATTGAGATTGAGATGAAAGGAGCACTCTGAGCAAATGAGCGAAGCAGAGAAACGAGAAGGAGCACCTCGCCTCGCCGAAGAGCGGCGGGCGGAGGCACGTCGTCTGGCCGAAGACCTGCTCGGTTTTCTCGACGAGAGCCCCTGTGCTTTTCATGCCGTGGCCTCCCTCGAGACCAGGCTGCTGGCGGCCGGGTTCGCGAAAATCGACGAGAAAGGACGTTTTGCGGTCAATCCGGGCGGACGCTACTACCTCACGCGCAATGACTCGGCGCTGCTGGCGTTCGTCGCTGGCGCGGGCCGTCCCTCGACCGCGGGTTTCCGCATCGTAGGGGCGCACACTGACAGCCCGGCACTCAAGCTCAAGCCGAACCCGGAGATCGCAGCAGACGGCCAGCTTCGCCTGGGGGTGGAGATCTACGGCGGACCGATTCTGGCGACGTGGCTCGATCGCGACCTCGGCATCTGCGGCAGAGTGGTCATTGCACGCGAAGACGGTCGCCTCGAAACCAGGCTGTTCAAGAGCGCCCGACCGTTCGTCTGCCTCCCTGGTCTGGCGGTGCACATGAATCGCCAGGTCAACGACGAAGGCCTCAAAGTGAATCCACAGACGGAGCTCACGCCCATTCTCGGCGCGATTGCCGAGGGTCTTCCCGAGAAGGGAGCCGTGCGTTCGATCGTTGCCAAGGAGCTGGGAATCGCCGTCGAGAGCATCGTGGGCTACGATCTCTTCCTGTTCGACGGACAGCGAGCCAGTTTTGGCGGCGCAGCCGACGAGCTCTTCCGCTCGGGACGAATCGACAACCTGAGCTCTTGCCACGCCGCAGTGACGGCCCTGATCGCGACAGGGAAGAAGAGCCCAGTCACGGCCACCCAGGTCGCGGTCCTCTATGACAACGAGGAAGTCGGCAGCCAGAGCAATCAAGGGGCCCTCTCCAACTTCCTGCCCGCGGCGCTGGAGCGCATCGCCACCGCGTTCGGCGACGATCGCGAAGGCTACCTGATGGCGCTGGCTCGTTCGCTGCTCGTGTCGGCGGACAATGCCCACGCTCGCCATCCTGGCTATCCAGCCAAGAGCGAGCCGCAGCACGCTCCTCTGCTCAATGGTGGTCCGGTAGTCAAGGCTCACGCCAGTCGTGCCTACGCCACCGACGGATATTCCGCGGCAGTGTTCGAGATGGCTTGCCAGAAAGCAGGAGTCCCGTCGCAGAATTTCGTCAATCGCTCGGATGTCAAGTCAGGGAGCACCATCGGTAGCATGACCGCTGCCCAACTCGGCATCTCCACCGTCGACGTGGGCAGTCCGCAGTTGGCGATGCACAGCATCCGCGAAACGGCTGGAACCTACGATCACTACTACATGACCGAAGCGCTCGGAGCCTTTCTTTCATAACTGGGATTCGGAGTCCACGATTCCAGCCGGCAGCATGCGCCTGACCGAGCGTCTGTGCTCGTTCCCTCCGCTGCAGAACAGGCCACAGGCAACCGGCGACCGGCAACAGGCAATGTCGGAGGGGGCACAGTTCAGGCTTTCGGTGATTCTTCCGTCTGGAGTTGCCGACGCGTCAAGCCAACGCGCGAGTTTTTGCAGTCTGCTCT
>JAZDLZ010000300.1:0-6242 GCA_043801535.1 Pseudomonadota bacterium | reverse complement strand
CGAGCAGAGCAGGACATTCCCCCGGCGGTCAGGCGGCAAGTGATCCTGGAGAGTCACGGTCACTGCGAGGTACCGGGCTGCCGCTGCCACCTCTATGTCGACATCGGCCATGACCCACGTTTCGGCCACCGACCGTACCCGAGGCTATCTCGCGCAGCCCCGCAGAGCCGCAAGGAAGCGCAATCGCAGCCAATTCCCGCTCTGCGCCCCAGCGCTTCTGCGCCATGGTGCCGCCCGGTTGGCCGAAACGAGGGTCAAGGCCATTACTCGCATGTCCGGCGAAGAACCAGAACCAGGAGCTCGCACTCTCAATGGGATGCTTGCCGAAATAGGGGAAGCGAGGTTTTTCCTCTGCGACGAGTGCGTATAGGGATTTTCGGCGGCATGCTCCGGCCAAGGAAGCTCACTGACACAGATGATTGGGCAAACTAGCCAGGATGCCTTGCCAACAGACTGGGCAAACGCTCAGGAGAATCGAATCCGTCTCAGCCAATAGCCAGGCGACCGGCTTGTATGAGCGACGGCCAAGACGTGTACTTCGTCACTCGCTACCAGAAACACGACAGCATAGGGGAACCCCTTGACGAGAGCCCTTCGCACGGGCGCGTCAAGTTGGGGCTCAAGCAAGACAGGGAATCGTTCAGGCGAGACTGCGATTTTGCGAACGAGATCCCGGACCTCGCGGAAGAACCGTCGTGCAAGATCGCGTGAACGCTCTCGATACCAGGCGCCCGCAGTCCGAAGCTCTGCCTCGGCATCAGGATCAAGACGTGCCCGCCTCACAGGTCAAGGTCACGCTCGATCTGATCGAGCGCATCGTCGAAGGATGCGTTCTCGTGGCTGCCGGAAAGTGCACGACGTGCCCTCTGCTCGATTTCACGAACCCAATCCGCCTCGTCGCGCGTGTCGGGCGCAGAGATGGAGTCGAGGATCTTGAGCGCGATCGCGGCGCGTTCCTCCTCTCCGAATCGGAGCACTTGCTCGAGAACTTCCGGCGGAGTAGCCATACAGTAATGTTAGTCTCAGACGTCGGACGCGGCAAGCAGAGCGGCGATGGCCGACGACGAAGAAGCGGGCCTGGGATGCAGGTACCACAACAGGTCTTGACGAGGAGCGTATTGCCATCTGGATCGGCAGCGCTCCGGCACTGCACAACCGGCGGCCAAGCACTGATCCATCTGCGGTGTTGTCGTTCGGAGCAGGTCGGCTGCTTGAGCGGCAGGCTATCGGCGTAGGCAGAGAGGACGGGCTTGGCCGAGTCGAAGACGATGGCTTGCCGTGAATGTCAGTATCTCCTCCAGTACCTCTTGGTCGCCAATGGAACAACAGTCGACGTTGGCTATTGTTCAAGAGAAGCCCTGACGCCAAATGCGACCGGGCTATGACCTTGCCATAGTACGTCCATCCCGACGCCAACGGGCGGATCGTTTCCATAGAAGACTCGTCTGCTAGCCAATAAAACGCAACACTTTCGCCGACATCTGCCAACCCAACTCCGCCTTCAGCCGAGGTGCCTGTGAGAGTAAAAGTGGACACTGAGCTGCGCGGTGGGGGGGAACCGATTGGCAGTGCAGCGTGTCATAGCCCTGGTGCAGCGCTCCAATCGACTAGTTGTGGCCTTCGTGCCCCGGCAAGACGACCGTTTCATCCTGGTAGTGCTGGCAGCAACGGCAGTAGTCATCTCGGTTGTGGTGGCTGCCGCTTTGCGGGCATTCCCGTGCGGCGATACGAGTCGAGCTGAGTACGGTGGATCGACGGTGCCGGTGTCATCGTTGGCGGCAACGGCAGCTTCGGAGATGCTCACGGCGACGTCGGCGATAGCAGCGTCTCGGCAGCCGGGGTCCCGGCAGCCGGGGTCCATGCAAGCATCTGCGTCTCCCTCCACGTCTACGTCTGTTCCAGTGCCCGGATCACAGCCGACCCCCAGTCTTTTTTCCCAGGGAGCGCAACTGAGGCGCGCGCGGGTCTTTGCAGCGATGAGCAACGACGAGGCCTTCGTACAACTCGGCGAGCCGAGGTGCCGAGATTGGCTGGCTGCCTTCCCAGAGCCAGGACAGATGGTCGGCGAGTATGCTGCCGAGCTCTCGAATCGCAAGACGCGGCGACGGACGACGTTGCACTTGCTGCCGTTTTCCGATCTCGACCGATCGTCGCGGCGGCAGATCGAGGTCGTGCGCGAGTTCGTCGCGACCTACTTCGATACCAGGGTGGTCGTCCTTCCAACTCGTGCTCCGGACCCGCGCTGGTACGTGGCGGCGCGCGACCAGTACAATGCCGATCTCATCGTGAACGACTTGGCACGGGAGGTACCTGGGGATAGCCTTGGACTGTTCGGCTTGATGGCTTCTGACCTCTACGGCATCGACTTGGGTTGGGTCTTCGGCGAGGCCCTGCTCGCACGACGGGCGGCGGTATACTCGACTTGGCGAATGAGAGAGCCCACTGCTCTCTTCCGCCAGCGGTTGCTCAAAGTCACAGCCCACGAGATCGGCCACATGTTCGGTCTGGCACACTGCGTCTTCTATCGGTGCATCATGAACGGTTCCAATTCGCTCTCCGAGACGGACGGAAGCCCGATTCACCTCTGTCCAGTGTGCCTTGCCAAGCTCCGCTGGAACCTGCGCTTCGACACAATGAGGCGGTACCGTGCGTTGGGAACGTTCTACCAGCGCATCGGCTTTACGGCGGAGGCGCGGTTCGCTAGGCAACGGGCGAGCTGGCGAATTTGACGCTTTCTTGACAACTTCGCCGGTTGATTTGACCCCGTCTTGATTCTCAAAGGCGTATCTCCACGAACAAGATGCTTGGAAGGCTCGGGATCGGGCCGACCGCTGCCATCGGAGGTGGAGCATGGCCACCAGAGCAGAAAAAATTCGACGCCTTATCTTTGGTCCGCCCAAGGACGCAAGGGCGCCGGGCGCGTTTCACCGACTTTCGCTGATTGCGGTACTGGCCTGGATCGGGCTGGGCGCGGATGGACTGTCGTCAAGTGCCTACGGCCCAGAGGAGACTTTTCGCCAGCTTGGCGAGCACCGCGGCCTTGCCGTGTTCCTGGCGGTGGCAATGGTCGCGACGGTGTTTATTATCAGTTACGGCTATAGCCGCATCATCGAACAGTTCCCGACGGGAGGCGGTGGCTATCTGGTTGCCAGCAAAGTGCTCGGCGGGCCTGTCGGGGTGGTTGCCGGGAGCGCGCTGCTCGTCGACTACGTGCTCACTATCACGATTTCGATTGCCGCCGGTGCCGACGCGATCTTCAGCTTTCTCCCTGCTCTCTATCACTCGCTCACGCTTCCAGTGGCCTTTGCCGGCGTGGCAGTTCTCACGGTGATGAACTTGCGGGGGGTCAAAGAGTCGGTCACCTCGATTGCCCCGATCTTCGCCCTGTTCATCGTCACTCACGCGGCGCTGTTGCTGGTGGCGATCGGTGGTCACTTGCCAGCGTTGCCGGCAGTGGCCGGGGAAGTGCGCGCAAGCGTCGGCGAATCGCTGTCGATCCTTGGCGTGTTCGGAGTGCTCAAGCTTCTCACGCACGCCTATTCCCTCGGTGGCGGAACCTACACCGGCATCGAGGCGGTTTCGAATGGCGTCGGCATCATGCGGGAACCACGAGTGGAGACTGCCAAGCGGACGATGCTGATGATGGCCGTTTCCCTGGCAATTACCGCTTCGGGCCTGCTTTTGAGTTATCTCCTGTGGGAGGTCAGACCGGTGGCAGGCAAGACCATGAACGCGGTTCTTCTCGAGAACGTCGCTGGCAGTTGGACGATCGCTGGCCTGAACGTCGGTCGGGCGTTCGTGATCGCTGCGCTCGTCAGTGAGGGCGCGCTTCTTTTCGTCGCTGCCCAGGCTGGTTTCGTCGACGGACCGCGGGTCATGGCGAACATGGCTGTCGACTCGTGGCTGCCGCATCGCTTTTCGGCACTATCCGAGCGACTCACCATGCGTAACGGCATCATGCTCATGGGAGGAGCCGCCTTGGCCGCGCTCCTGTACACTCGCGGCCAGGTTTCCAAGCTGGTGGTGATGTACGCGATCAATGTCTTCGTGACGTTCTCGCTCTCGAATATTTCGATGAGCGTGTTCTGGATCCGACGGCGCAAGACCGAGCGGAGTTGGGCCAAGCACCTGCCAGCACACCTCGTTGCCGCCGCTCTGTGCGTGCTCATTCTCCTGGTGACGGTCTTGGAGAAATTTCTCGAGGGAGGATGGCTGACGCTTCTGCTCACCTCCGTGCTTGTCGGTATTTGTTTTCTGGTCAAGCGACACTATCGGCTCGTCGCCAGGGCGGTGCACAAGCTCGACGAGGACCTGCCGGGCCCCGAAAAGCGCCCTCAGATGTATCCAGAGCCAGCCACCCCGATCCGCCGTCGCGAGCTCCAGCCAAACAGGCCAATCGCTATTCTGCTGGTGGGCGGATACGGCGGTCTCGGTCGCCATGCTCTCCTCACCCTGTTGCGGATGTTCCCGAATCATTTTCAGGGGGTAGTCTTCATCACCGTCGCCGTCGTCGACTCCGACGTCTTCAAGGGAGCGAGCGAGCTTCCCGCGCTCGAACAGCGCACTCGCCGGATTCTCGAGTCCTACGAGAGATTCGCCACCGCCCTCGGACTGGCTGGCGCCAGTGAGTATTCCGTTGGTACCGAGGTCGCGATCGAGGCCGAGAAGCTGGCGAAGAGCCTGGCATGGCGCTATCCCAAGGCGCTGGTCGTCGCCGGGCAAATCGTATTCGAAGAGGATACTGCATGGAATCGAATCCTCCACAACGAGACTGCCTTCCTGATCCAGCGCAGATTGCAGCACAGCGGGGTACCGATGATCGTATTGCCCGTCCAGCTGGATCTCAGGCTGTCGCGCAGCTATCGTCCGCCAGGAGCGCTCCGGGGACGCGATTCGGTGGTGTGAGCCAGAGGTCCTCGGCGAAGCTGAAGGTCTTTCTCGGGTACGCTCCTGGTCTCGGCAAGACGTTCAAGATGCTCGAGCTGGCGCGCGAGCTGGCGGTGGAGAAGGTGGACCTCGTCATCGGCTTCGTGGAGACGCACGGCAGCTACGACACGGGTTCTCTGGTGCTCGGCCTCGAGATTCTTCCGCGCCGGACCGTGTCCTATCGCGGCGCACGTCTCGACGAGCTGGATCTCGAGGCGGCGCTGGCGCGCAAACCGCAAGTGCTGATCGTCGACGAGCTTGCCCACACCAATGCGCCCGGCGGTCGTCATGCCAAGCGCTGGCAAGACGTCCTGGACTTGCTCGACGCTGGCATCGAAGTGCACACGACCCTCAATGTCCAGGAGCTCGAAAGCCTGAACGACGTGGTTGCCCAGATAACCGGGGTTCGGGTGCGCGAGACCGTACCCGACGCAGTCCTGGGCCGGGCCGACGAGATCGAGCTGGTCGATTGTCCGCCCGAGGAGCTTGCCACTCGCGTGGCCGAAGGGAAGGTGCTCATCGCCGAGAAATACCGGCGGGCGGCCGAGCCCTTCTTGCGGCGAGGCAGCCTCCTTGGCCTGCGCGAGCTGGCGCTGCGCACGGTTGCCCAGCACGTAGGCGAGGCCGTCCTCGAACACCGCGAGCGAGAAGCCATTCGTGCTACCTGGCCAACCGCTGAGCGCGTCATGGTGTGCGTCGGACCTGCTCCGAGCTCGGCGCAACTGGTGCGCGCCGCCTCGCGGATGGCCGCCAGCCTGCACGCGCCCTGGATTGCCGCCCACGTCGACTCCGGCATTCTGGACGCGACCTCGCAGAAGGACCGCGATTCGCTCGAGTCCCATCTCGGCCTCGCCGAGTCGTTGGGTGGCGACGTCGTCCGTCTAGTCGGTGGTCCTACAAGCCAGGTCGTCCTCGACTACGCGCGCCGGCGCAACGTGACCCGCATCCTCGTGGGGAAACCGACCCACTCGCGCTGGCGCGATCTGCTGCGAGGCTCGTTCCTCGAGGATCTCGTGCGCGGCAGCGGGGACATCGACGTCGAGGTCATCTCGGGCGCGGTTGCCGTTCTCCCCCAGGAGCGCGCCGTCGAGCTGCCTCCGAGGCAACGCCCTGGCTTGCCAGCCTACGGGTGGACAATCGGGCTCGTTGCGCTTGCCACCGCCTCGGGGGCACTTGCCCGCCAGCACCTCGCCGCGCCCGATTTCGTCATGATCTATCTGCTGATTATCGGCGTCGTGGCTGCGCTCTTTGGACGAGGACCATCGCTCGCTGCGTCGGCGCTTTCGATGCTTGCCTACAATTACTTCTTCGTACCC
>JAZDLZ010000298.1:0-7380 GCA_043801535.1 Pseudomonadota bacterium | reverse complement strand
ATATCTTGGACAAGTTTTTCTGCGGCGGCTCCTAAAAACGTAGCAATCGTGAGGAGCTCCGATGGGAATGACAATCGTAGAAAGAATCCTGGCCAGGGCGTCGGGTCAGAAGGCTGTCAAGGCCGCCGACGTTGTCGAGCCGCGCGTTGATCTGGCCATGTCGCACGAGAATGCGGCACTGGTGATCAACCAGTTCAAGGAGATATATAAAGGTACGAACCGCGAGCCGAAGCCTTGGGACCCGGCGCGGATTGCGATCATCTTCGATCATCGCATTCCGGCAGAAGGGCCCAAGACTGCCACCAATCAGAGACTGATTCGTGGCTTCGTGGCCCAGCATGGCATTGCCAAGTTCCACGACATCCGCGGCGACCGCGGCGGCATCTGCCACCAGATACTACCGGAATACGGCTACGTACGGCCCGGTCAGGTCGTCGTGGGCACCGACAGTCACACTACCAGTCACGGTGCCCTGGGTGCGTTTTCCTTTGGTATCGGTGCCACGGAAATGGCTTCGGTGTGGGCGCTCGGGGTTGCTTTGAACATCGAGGTTCCACCGACCATCAAGGTCGTGGTGACCGGCCGGTTCCCGGAGTACGTTGGGTCGAAGGACCTGATCCTGCACCTCATTGGCAAGCTGACTGCCGAGGGCGCCAATTTCCGCGTCCTCGAGTACCACGGCGAGACAATCGAGAACATGCCGACGAGCGGCCGTCTCACTCTGTGCAACATGAGCGTGGAGGCTGGCGCCACCAGTGGCATCGTTCCCCCGGATGACGAGACTCGGCGCTATTTGCGCGAGGAAGCGGGTGTTGGCGGGACCCTCGAGGCAATTGCGCCCGATGCCGATGCAGTCTACGAATCCGTCGTCGACCTCGACGTGTCCCGGCTGGCACCGCAAATCGCTTGCCCGCACACCGTGGACAACGTCAAGCCAGTTACCGAGGTGGCAGGCAAGCCAGTGCAGCAGATCGTGATCGGGAGCTGCACCAACGGAAGGCTGGACGATCTGGAGACTGCAGCGAAGATCATCAGGGGAAAGAAGGTGGCTCAGGGAGTCCGCATGCTGGTCTTCCCGGCATCAGGGCGGATATACGCCCAGGCGCTCGAGGCTGGCTACCTGCACGATTTCGTGAAGGCGGGAGCAGTGGTGATGAACTCTGGCTGCGGACCCTGTCTGGGAGTCCACCAGGGTGCCCTCGGCGACGAGGAAGTCGCTCTTGCCACCACCAACCGCAACTTCAAGGGCCGAATGGGAAACCCGAAGTCCGAGGTCTATCTGTGCAGCCCGGCCGTTGCTGCGGCCAGCGCCACCACCGGAGTCATCACCGATCCGCGCACGGGAGGAAAGTAACATGGGCAAGGTCGTACTGAGACTCGGCAGGGATGTCAGCACCGACGACATCTACCCTGGCAGATTCATGGCCACGGTGCTGCCCACCGAGACTCCGCAGTTTTGTTTTCACGATCGCGCTGAATTCAACGCCAAGCTCCGATCGAAGGCAGTCCCTGCTGGCAGCGTAGTCGTGGCCGATGAGAATTTCGGCTGCGGCTCCAGCCGCGAACAAGCTGCCAGTACCATCCGCGGTCACGAGCTCGTCGTCGTGGCAAGGACCATCGCCCGCATCTTCATGCAGAACGCGATCAACCTGGGGTTGAACGTCGTGCTCTGCCCGACAATCGAGGCGAGCGAAGGGGACGAGATCGAGATCGCGCCAGGCAAGGTCATCAACAAGACGACAGGCAAGGAATACCCGACCGTGCCATTGCCACCGGCGCGGCAGGCGATCATCGACGCCGGTGGTCTGATCCCGTATACCCGCAAGAAGCTCGCGGAGTCGTCAGGCAATCTTTCTTAGCTTCTCTACGAGGGTCGTACGATTGAGCCCGAGCAGCGCCGCTGCTTCGGTTCGATTGCCGTGAGCCCGCGTCAACGCTTCCTGAATCAACTGGCGCTCGAGCTCTTCTTGGGCGCGTCTCAGGTCGAGGCTGCCGCCCGTCCGGCACGCGGGCGAAGACTGGGCGGCAGTGTCTGCGCCGGAAGACAATTGCGCCAGCGGTTGTTCGCCGAGCAGTGAGGTCAGCTCGGGTCGGAGCGGCAATAGCTGGGCTGATACGTCGGTATAAGCGACGACGCCGCGCCCCTTGAGGACCACGAGACGCTCCATCATGTTGAGGAGCTCGCGTACGTTTCCCGGCCAGCTGTGCTGCAGCAGCAGCTCTTCGGCAAGAGGCTCCAGTCCAACGATGGCACGACCGAGCCGGCGGTTGGCACGCTCCAGGAAGTGGCGGGCTAGCCTCACGATGTCCTCGGCGCGGTCGCGGAGGGGGGGCACTCGGATCGGGATCACGTTGAGGCGATAGTACAAGTCGGCGCGGAGCTTGCTTTCCCTGACGAGGCTTTCCAGGTCTCGATGGGTTGCGGCAATCACTCTGACGTCGACTGTCCGGCTCGCTCGATCGCCGAGAGGAGTCACCGCGTGTTCCTGAAGAACGCGCAGGAGCTTCGCCTGGAGCGGGAGCGGCATGTCGCCTATCTCGTCGAGGAAGAGCGAGCCGCCGTCAGCCACCACGAAACGGCCTTCTCTACTGGTGTGAGCACCGGTGAACGCGCCTCTGGCATGGCCGAAAAGCTCGGCCTCCATCAGGGTGTCGGGGATGGCTGCGCAGTTCAGCGCCACAAAGTGTTTGGTTGCGCGCGGGCTGGCATCATGCAATGCCCGCGCCACTAGCTCTTTGCCGGTACCGCTTTCGCCAGTAACCAGAACTGGGCAGTCCGTGTCGGCAACATTGCGGATGGTGTCGATGACTGCCAGTAGCTCGGGCGCTTCGCCAACCAGGCCAGGCGCGTAGCTATTGCGCCAGCGCTCCCTGTCTTCGGCATCGTCGGCGCTCTCGTTCAGGAGCGAGCGAACGCACTCGTTCGCTGCCGAGGAGCTCCTTTTCTTGGTTCGTCCGTAGACCGTTAGCCCTTCTGGTCCGCAGCAGACTGCCAGCGGAGCACGCCGCTCACTGAGCGCCCATTCCAGTAGCTCGGAACCACCGGCATCTGCCATGCACGTGTCGAGCACGACCAGGTCTGCTGGTTCCCGCTCGAGCCTTCGCCTGGCGGTCTCCACATTGGATACGATTTCGAGAGTGAACTGAGCAAGCGCATCGACCAGCATGCTCCGTAGCGCCGGCACGTTCTTTCCGACGACGACCGCAGTGCGCTCAGTCTCGCTCAGACGCATTCTGTTCCCATCCTGCCTGTTCCCATCGTGCAGCCGATCGTTCGCAGCCTCGAAGCCGTCTCTCTGATCGTGCCCGGCACTGTGCATCGATTCGTGAGCGGCATGCTACCACGGCTGGCGCCCGTCGTGCAAAAGGCCGGTGTGAGGTGACCCCCGCGCGGCTGGCGCCCGTCAGTGCAAAAGGCCGGTCAGGAATCCCGGGCATCAATGGGCGCACCATCCGACGGTTCGGCAATTGCATCGACCGCTCCTCCGTCGCTGCTTGGCTTGGCGTCGCCGAGCCCATCCACCAGCGAATCCATTCCTGCGTCTGATTGCCCATCGATATCGCATCCGTCCGGGGCCGAGTCGATGATTGCGGCGTCGGGCTGATTCTGACAGACACCCTCTGGTCCGCATATCTCACCCAGATTGCAGTCGCTGTTTCTTTGGCAGTATGGGGAGCAGCCAATGGGGACAATGGTCGAGATTGCCAGGGCCGCGATAGCGATTGCTTTAGAAAACATCGAGAGGGCGGAGGTGCGTTGCGGCACAGGTACCCGCATAGCAAAGCACATGCCGGGAACGCTGAGAATTCAATGGAAAGGAACTCAACTAGTTGCCTTCACTGCTGGCGGGTGGTGTCGCCAGTCTTGGCGGCGGTCGCCAGGATCGACGCCAGGGCTGGTGCCACTGTTGGAGCGGCCAATCGAGCACCAATCAACGATTGTGCATGGTTCGGCATTGGTCACCAAGAACGAGCGAATGGCATACACAGTGCAAAGAAACGCAAATGGTCCCTTTCCGGGAGGATCCAATGAGAGTGCTCGTGGTCGACGACAATCCAATTCTCGCCTCGACGCTGGGGCGTTGGGTCAGGAGCTTCGGGCATGAAACGCTGCTTGCACGGGGCCCGGAGGAAGCACTGACCCTCCTGGACAAGAACGTCGACGCCGTTATCTCCGATATCGAAATGCCAGTAATGAGCGGGCTGGATCTGGCACGGGTGATTCGCCAACGGCACGCTGACATGCCGATTGCTTTCTGCAGCGGCAGCGAGCCAGATGGCGACACTCGCACAGCGCTAGGAGAGATCGGTCCGTTCCTGACAAAGCCATGGCTGCCCGAGGACTTGGCGCAGGTGCTCGTTCTCCTCGGTGGGCAGGTGAGCATCCGGCTTGCAAGCTAGCTTGCTATTCGACGCTACATCGCCTCGAGAACCAAGGCGATACCCTGGCCACCACCGATACACATGGTGACCACGCCGTAGCGTTTCTTGGTGCGGCGGAGGGCGTAG
This sequence comes from Pseudomonadota bacterium, assembly GCA_043801535.1. Taxonomy (GTDB): domain Bacteria; phylum Myxococcota_A; class Polyangia; order Haliangiales; family SHYZ01; genus JAZDLZ01. The sequence goes on along the minus strand of JAZDLZ010000298.1, from coordinate 2,871 downwards.
GCGCAGGTCAAGGTGAGATTGGCACCGGTGGCGCCCAGCGGGTGGCCAAGGGCAATGGCTCCGCCCCATGGATTCACCTTGTCGGGGGCGATGCCCATCTTCTCGAATTCGCGCACGCAGGCAAGGGCTTGCGGGGCGAAGGCCTCGTTGAGCTCGACGGAATCGACTCGGTCGCCGCCGATGCCGGCGCGTTCGAGGGCCCGGCGCGTGGCTGGTACCGGACCGATGCCCATGATCTCCGGGTCGCAGCCTGCAACACCGACTCCGGCGATGCGCGCGATCGGCTTCTTGCCGTGCTGGATTGCGTCCGACTCCCGGCAGATTATCATGGCGGCGGCGCCGTCCACGACGGCGCTGGCGTTGCCGGCGGTGATGATGCCTTCCGGCTCGAACGCTGGCCGTAGCCTGGACATCGATTCGAGGCTGACCTCGTCCATGATATGGGTGTCGTGCTTGACCACGAAGGGCGGGGTTGCGCCGTCGTCTTCCACCGAGACCGGCTCGGTTTCCTCGTCGAACCAGCCAGCGTCGCGGGCCTGGCGGGCGAGGGTGTGCGAGCGTAGCCCGAGCCGGTCGGCGTCGTCGCGGGTGATGCGGTAGCGCCGGCCCAGCTCCTCGGCGGTGTTGGCCATCGCCATGCGCGCGCTCGGATCGTACAGTCCCATCAGCAACACGTCTTGCAGGTGGGTGCCGGCCGGCAGGTTGCGCGCGTCGATCGGACCGTACTTTTGCACGCCGTTGCCCAGCTCGCGGCCGCGCACATCGTACAGGGTGAACGGGTACTGCATGCTCTCGGCGCCGCCAACCACCGAGAACGGGCGCGCCGCGTCGAAGCGCAGGCCAGCCAGGATCATCTCCGCGCCGACTGCCACTGCTTCCGCGCCGCTGCCGCAGATGCGGGCAACGGTGAGCGCCGGCACATCGTGCGGCAGCCCGCCGCGCCAGCGCATGCCTTGAGCCGCATAGATCGAGTCGCGATGGCTGTGCTGGGCCATGCCCATGACCACGTGGCCGACGAGACGAGTCTCGATTCCGGTGTGGCGAAGGGCTGCTCGTATCGCCATGCCTCCGAGCTGGGTCGTCGAGAAGCGGGAAAACAAGCCGGGTTTCTTGTTTGCGACGAGGATGTCCGCGCGGGGAAGCCGGCGTCCACCGTCGAGAATCACGATCGAAGTGTCTCTACTCATCCGTATCCTCCAGTGCTCGCCCTGTTCGTGCTATTCGTGCAGGAAGGTCGCGGGCACCCGCGGTCCGTTCTGGATGAAGTTCTTCATCCCGATGTCCATGTCGACGGTCCGTTTGCAGCGGGCAAAGCCCGCCGCTTCGAGTGCCAGACCTTCGCCGAGCGGCAGGACCACGCCGCGGCGAACGACATCGACCAGAATCGCGTCGATTGCCCGCGAGTGATAGCCAATGTCCAGCTTGGGAATCGTCGCCGGGATGGCCATCGGCTCGGGAGAGAGCGGGGCGATCCTTGCCTTGTCTGCCAGGCAGGCGCGGACGAGCTCCTTGGCGGCCGCGACCGGATCGGCCGCGGGCTTGCCGGTTGCCCATCCCCACTCGCAAGCCTTTGCGGCATTGATGGGCCGGCCAGTGCGCAGGAGATCGAAGGCGCGCTCGAATCCGATGAGGCGCGGCAGGCGCTGAGTGCCACCGGAGCCGGGAATGATGCCCAGGTTCACTTCCGGCTGCGCCAGAGTCAGGGTCGGTCCGACGATCCTGGCGTGGCAGGCCATCGAGAGCTCGGCGCCGCCGCCCATGACCGGCCCGTCGACCGCGACGCACACCGGCTTGCCCAGGCTGGCGATCGCTTCGAGAGCGCTATGGTAGAAACGGCAAGCGCTCTCGCACTCCTCGGGCGTCTTCTGCGCTGCCAGCTCGCCGATGTCTGCGCCGGCCATCGCGCCGCCGAACGAGGTGACGACAACACCTTTGACAGTAGGATCGGTCTTCAGGCTTGCGAAGACTTCGCCGATTTCCTGCATGGTGCGGCGGCAGAGGGCATTCTTCACCTCTGGACGGTGAACCGTGACCACGGCGAGGTCGCCGTCGCGCGCGATCCGCAGGTCGCGGTAGTAGCGCACCAGCCTCCCCTCGGCGATGCTCTTGGGCACCACGTAGCCGGGATGGGTGGCGGCGTACGACCGGCACAGATCTCGTACCTTTTCGGCGCCCAGCCGCTCGGCCAGCTCCAGTAGTCCTTCGCGATAGCCGAGAGCGTTGCGTGTCAGCCAGTTCAGGTCCGCCGCGTCGCAGATGTTGTTGTCGACGACGAAGTAGGCCCGTCCGAGGAGGACGGCCAGGATGCGGTCTACCACTTTCCGGGCCTGATCCTCGTGATACGCCGACTCGGCGAGCCGGCCGCGATCGTGCCAGGGCGTCTTCCCCTGCCGCGCCAGAAGGGCGGGCGGGGCGAACCAGTCAGTGCCAGTCGGCGCCTCCTGCATGAGCTTCTGGCAGTGCACGGTGAGCGGGCTGCCGCCGGTCAGGTCCATGACGTTGAACGGCCCGCCGCCGCCGATGGCATCGTTGACGATGCGGTCGACCTGCGCTGGAGTGGCCAGACCGTCCTCGACAATCCGCGCAGCCTCGCAGAGGTAGTTGCAGAAGATGTCGTCGGCGGCGAAGCAGGGCACGTCAGCGGTGCGAATCGGGACTTTCCCCAGTCGCACCAGGACGTCGAGCATTCGCTGCGAGAGCGCCTCGTCGTTGGAGAGCACCACCTCGATCGGTGGCGACCGCCAGGCAGGATAGAACGGATGGTTGACGAAGCAGCGTTCGGGGTGAGCTGCCTCGGCGGCGATCCGCGTCCGTGGAAGTCCGGAGGTGGCGAACCCGATCAGACAATCGGGGCGGACGATCTTTTCGAGC
>JAZDLZ010000960.1:0-2009 GCA_043801535.1 Pseudomonadota bacterium | reverse complement strand
AAAGCGAGTCTGACCGGTCCTGCAGAATCCAAGGAATCAGGAGCTCTGAAGATGAGGATTCCGGCCAGCTGGACGAAGTCCTTTGCAGCACGCCAGGATCGCCTGGGAGGTAGCTTCGAGCAGCGGAGTCGGAGACAGCGGTTGCGCAATAGCTTGCCGCATCCAGGCCTGGGGAGTGAGCCATCCCAGACGAGTCATCCGTTCGATCTCTTCCGCCGGAGGACCGGCCAGCTTGCGGAAATAGGCGTTCATTTGGAAAGCCACCAGATGCCCGACGAAGTAGTTTGCCAGGTAGAGGGGATACTGGATGTGGTGCGAGTAGCTGGCGAGCAAGAATGCACCACTGGCTCCGAGGAGATCGGCGTAGTAGCGCCGCCAGATGTCGCCAGCGATTTGCATGACCGCCCGGCGGAGCGCTTCCGCAGTCGCGTCCGGGTTGGCGTAGAGCCAGGACCACACCTCGAGGTCGACCAGAGCATGACCGGCAATCTCGCGGGTCGTCCAAAACTGATCGAGCACCTCGGAGAACCAGCTTTCGTCCGCCACTGCACAGCGCTTTCCCGGTGTTCCCGATGTTCCCGATGTTCCCGGTTGCTCGTGCTTGCTCTTCCCGAGCAGCTCCAGATCGCGGGCCTGCAGCAGAAACGCAATCGCCTCGGTAAACGCATCGTTCGGCACTCCAGCGAGAGTGATGTGATCGATTGTTATCGTCGAGAACACCTCCTCGACATTGTGGCCGAGCTCGTGGATGGCGATGTTGAAGCCTTTGTAGTCTATGCCGCCGTCGGCAACTCTGGTCCTGAGCCGCACCTTGTCGTCACGACGCAGCACTGGGTAGGCGTGTCCTGCGCCGCGCGAGGGATCTACCTCGATTCGCTCTGCCAGAAATGCTGCCTTCTCCTTGCTGAATCCGAGGCGTCCGAGAAGATTGGGCAGGTCGCTGGTGAACGCCTGCGCGGTTGGATAGCGCTTGCGCACCAACTCGTCCAACGCGGCCCGCTCCATTCTCCGATTTGGCTTGAAACCCGGATACCAGAGATCGAAGGGCTCGAGCGGCCTGCGCAGCTGGGCTGCGATCATCCTCGCCACTTCCTTGCCTTGCGGAGCCTCGAGAACAGCAACGAGCAGCCGGCGAACCTCGTCGACCGGGATCTCGCGCTGTCCCTCGAAGGTGCGGGCAACGAAGTTGCCATACTGGGGATCGAAGCGATCGAACGCCCGGTGAGCAGCGAACACCTCCAGCCACCGAGCATAGCGGGTGTCGAGCTCCCGATCCGCCGACGGCTCCTGCTTGGCCTCCGACTGTCCGCCCGTTCTGTCGCCGCTTTCGTCGTTTTCGTCACTACTGCGGTCGCTGCTTCCTGATGCGGGCGCGACGGCCACCTTTCCCGTGGCTGGGACCCAGTCGAGCAGCGGATTGTCGATTACTACTCGCGGAATCTGCTGGGTGACTATCCGTTCGAAAACCTGCTGAATCAGTCGCTGCTTGGGCAATCCGTCCGGGTCCTGATACCTCGCCTTGAGCTCGTCCCGCAGCCCCCAGTGAGCAATGAGCTTGAGCCCGTCCGGGAATAGACGTCTCCCGTCGGCGGCCAGCACGTGGCCGAGGCGAATGTTGTACCCACTGATGTAGTCCTCGGCCTTGGTCTCCGCCAGCTTCGTCGCCTTCCTGATCGCCGCTGGCACTCTCGTCGCAAAAATCTGAGCAAGCCGCGTTTCGGCCCACTGCCGCCGGCTCCACGATTCCCCTTCGGACAGCCGCTCAGCCAGGCTCGTCAAGGGAAAATTCAGCAGGACCACGAAGGCTAGCTTGTTCTCGAACATGTCGTTCCAGAAATGAGCATCAGCCTGGTAGCCAGCCAGTCGCTGATCGATCGAAAGCAGCGGTCCCTCGTCCACCTCGAAACCACGGGCCAGATCGCGCTGCAGCGAGTTGTGATAGCCGCGTGCCCGCTCGACCACGAACTCCAATCGCTCGAATGTCTTGTCGAGGAGCGGACCGGCAGGGA
>JAZDLZ010000264.1:0-4018 GCA_043801535.1 Pseudomonadota bacterium | reverse complement strand
CAGATACGCCTCGGGAATGAACTTGGAGTCGGGGTGTTCCTTGACCAGTCGGCGATAGTACTTGAGCGCTTGATCGTCGTACTTGGCCTGTCCGAGAGTGAACGCGTAGTAGAAGAGCGCCTCGTCCATCCTCGGGTACTTGACGAAAGTCGGATTGTCGACAACTAGCTTGTAAGCCTTTACCGTCTGCACCAACCACTTGTTCTCGTCGGCCGTTGCCTTCTTGTACTCGACATCGAGCTTGGCCAGCTCCTTGGCATTGTTGGTACGATCCTTTTTCGACAGTGCCTCCATAGCCATGAAGTGGTAGAAGCGCTGCTTCTCCGCCCGCGTCATGGCTAGCCGGAAAATGAGCTCTGGCTTCTCCGGATCGTCGTCTTCGGTGTCGTTGATGATCTCCTGCAGCTCGTTCAACTTCTCTTCGTAGATATCCTGGACGGCGCCCTCGATCTGGAAAAACTGATCGGCAGAAAGCTCTGGCACTGCCTGCTTCTTTTCCTCTTTGGGCTTAACCTGGAGCTTCTTGGTCGCCTCGGTCTGCTCGACCGAGATCGACGTCAGGCGCTTGTACTTGGCCTCGCCGCGAGCTGCTGTCGGCGACAACAACAACAGCAGACCCGCCCCGCAGGCAAGGAACGCAACGGCGCACGACCGGGACTCCAGTTTCTTCATTGGCAACTCCCAGATGGTTTGAGGCGCAACCGAATCAATCCGAGCATTGGTAGCTCACTGTTTCTTCGGACACACCGAAAAAGCCCGGAACCGATAGAATCCCAGCTCGTCCTTCCAGTACTCGCCACTGAACTCCCAGGTCTGATGCTCGTCGTCGACGAGAATACTCTCCGGTCGATTCTCCGCCGCGATCTCCTGCCCCTGGAGCTCGGCCTTCTTCTGGCCTGCTCGCGCCTCGAGTATCTCGATGCGAATCTTGCGGGCATCGCGCGCCAGATCGTTGAGATCGGTCGTCAAGCGCCCGAGCCGATCGCGAGCGAGCTGACCAGCCTTTGCCTCGGCTATCGACTGCTGAACGGTGAGCTCCTGCAGCACCTCGGCGGCCACCGCAGTGGTCTTCCACGCCTTGTCCGCGCCATCGTGCTGGCGGAATTCGCGCTCGAGCTCGTCGACGAAATCGAAGGTCTTGAGCAGCGTTCGATCCTGCAGCGCGGTCTGGGCGAGCCTCTCGACGCGTTCGGGGAGGCCAGCCTTGCCGGCACGGATCTTCTTGACCAGCGCGTAGAACGCCGCGTCGTCCTCGGCGTGCTTCTTCACCAGCTTGCGCAGCTCGTCGCGCAGAGGGAGGAACGAGGCCAGGAGCTCCGACACCGACTCCTCCGCTCGATCGTAGCGGCAGTAGTTGAAGTAGATGACCGCCTTGAGGTTGACCGACTCGGGGAAAAATTCGTTCTCGAAGAAAGGAGCGGTGAGGGTATGGATATTGCCAAGAGCTTTCGAATAGCTCTTTTTCATGAAGTACGCCCACGACGCCTCGAAGAGTGAGCCGACCCATAACGCGGAGTCCTGGGGGATCTTCTCGAAATACTTGATGGACAGGTCGTACTGCTGAGTCGAATAGAACACCCGAGCCATCGACAGATTCGCGAGCTCCTCGTATTCGCGGATGTCCTGGGCTTTGTAGTTCTTGGCGAGCTCCGGCTCCTTGGCAATCCGCAGGATCTCCTTGAAGGCGTCGAGCGCGGGCGCGCCCTTGCCCTGCCGCACTCTGGTCACGCCCTCGAAGAACTTGGCAGAAACGAAATGCTCCGAAGTGCGAGGAACCTGACTGAACAGCTCGACTGCCTGGTCGAAGCTTCCCTGGCTTCCTCCCTGCCGGTAGAAATGGCGGCCCAGCAAGTAGTAGAGCTCGTGCCGCACCTTGTTGAACACCGGCTCCTCGAGATCCTGGCGCGAATACTTGCCGATCCTCTCGAGAATGCCCGCCGATTCGGGAAGCACCTTGGCGAGCGCCGCCAGCCACTTGAGAGTTATGCCGTAGAATCGATGGGCACCACCCTGCTGGATGATGCGGTCGAAGAAAGCCAGCGCTCCAGCGTAGAACTTCATCTGGTAGAGCGTCTTGCCGAGGAAGAACTCGGCCTTTTGCCGGTTCATCTCCGAGTCATTGGTATCGCCTTGGATGACTTTGTAGAACTCGATCGACGCTGAATAGTAGTCCTTTCGATCGTAGAGCTTCTTGGCGCGCGAAAGAACCTTCGACTCCGGCCCGGACCGGGCGATTTCCTCAGGTTCGAACTCCATCTCCTTGCCTTCATTGGCGAACGCCTCGCCGATGCTTCCTACGTTGGTCAGCGTCAGTGCTAGCGTCGCCAACAAGACTAGAGGCTTTCTGAAGCACGCCATTCTACTGCTCCTCGAGTATTTGCCAGAATGCTGTGGGCCTGATACCTACCCAAAGGAGCATATTGAGCATGACACCGACCTGTCAAGGACAGCCTGGGCTTTCCCTTCACTTAGTCGCCGTCGCAAAATAACTTGCACAGTCTCGCCGCCGATCCATCCCGGCTGGCTGCGTCGCTCGTCGGTTTCATACCGAGAGTATGCGCCCTCCTCGCTCCTTGTCATCCGGGCGCCTCAGCGCCGACACTTGTTCAAGTTATTCTGCGACGGCTCCTTAGGCACGGGTAGTCGCGTCCGCCCACCCTTCTTTTCTCGCTGGCACGTCGGGCAATAGGCAGTCGTGCGACCTCCGAGCACCATCGACGCAATCGGAGTTTCACAGCGCGGACAAGGCTGGCCAGCACGGTCGTAGGCGTTGAACACATTGGGCGCGCCTTCTTCCAAGTACTGCGGCACGTTCTCGTGGGCGTACACGCTGAGCCCGTGCTCCAGCGCCGTCCTGATACCATCGACGAGCTTGGCTATTATCTTGGAATCCTTGGCGACTTCGCTCGCCGAAGTCGAAGGATGGATCCGGGCGTGCCACAGAGCCTCGGTGGCATAAAGATTGCCGACGCCAGCTATCACCCTCTGGTCCATGATGACTTCCTTGATCGAGCGGGACGTACGCTGGCAGGCGCTACGCAGGCTCGTGTCGATGCCTCCGCTCAACGGATCGGGGCCCAGTTTGGAGATCTCCTCGGCCTCGACGAGATCGTCCAATCGGGCGGCGGCAATCAACTTGCCAAAACGCCGCGAATCGACGAAGCACACTCTGCTTCCGTCGTCGAGACGAAAGACCGCTCGGGTGAAACGCGGCTCGCCTGCGCCGGAAGCGACCATGGCCAGCCTCCCTGTCATCCCGAGATGCAGTCCCAAGCCAACGCCGTCGGATAGCGACAGAAGTATCCACTTCCCACGGCGTTCGAGAGCAACAACCCGCTTCCCCGCGAGGAGCGCCACGAAGTCCTCTGCCTTCACGCCCCCAGTCTCGCGAATGCCTGGCGGTGGCGACACCTCGACGATCGTACGATCGGTCATCCATCTTCTAAGGTTGCGCAGATTGCTCTCGACTTCGGGCAGCTCAGGCATGCAATTGTCTCCCAAGACGTGACCAAGGTCCGAAGCTACCAGAGTTGATCGCCCAGAAAACATATAGAATAGCCGCCCTGCTATGGCGCAAGCTCCCTACAAGCCAGCCAGTTGGTTGGGACCAATCGTCTTTCTCTCGGGCATCGCCATCGTTGCCTTCGGAGTCCTCTATGGTCTCGACTGCTACCTTGCTCGAGCTGATGCCCGCTCCACGTTGTTCGATTTTCCACCCGACCGGGTTGCCGACGCCGTTGGCTCGCTGTCGAGCGTGATTGCCGCCGTCCTCGGAATCGTGATCACCGTCGTCAGCATCGTCGTACAACTGGCCGCCGCCAAATACTCCCAGGCTACCGAGATGTTCTTTCGCGACCGGGTCAACAAGGTAGTAATGGCGTTCTACGTGGTCAGCTGCATCTGCGGCGTGTTTCTCGCTTTCTCACTCGGTGAGAAATTCACCCCCCGGCTTGCTCTCGGCGGCATGCTGCTGGTGTCGGTGATCGCTTTTTCGATAATGGCACCCTACTTCGCGTAC
>JAZDLZ010000260.1:0-2456 GCA_043801535.1 Pseudomonadota bacterium | reverse complement strand
GCAGCGCGGCTTCGCCGCGCAGAGCGAGTCGCGGCGCTGCACCAGTTTGGTGATCGCCCGGGAGATGACGCGCCGCGGTTCCCCTCCTCGGAGAGGAGGGGCGGAGGGGTGGTCTTGAGGCGCGCTAGCGCCGGATCAGGGAAAGAGGGGACCGGTTGGCAGTACCTCCGGTTCCTCAACTACCGAGAACTACCGAGAACTACCGAGCGGCGTGGATCAACTCTTCTGCTTGAGCGCGAGCCTCGACATCCTTGGACGCAGAGGCGTTGTCGACGAACTCCTGGAGAAGAGGCATGGCCTCTTGACGCAGGCCGCGTTCCCAAAGAAGGAGGCCGCATGCACGCTTGGCTTCGAGCTGGGCCCATCCAGACGAGCGCTCGATTACTTGGCGTAGCTCCGTCAGTGCTCCTTGACCGTCGCCTCTCCGGCGCAGCACCACCGCGAGAGCGAGCCGAGCCTCGCCATCATCGCGCGGCAGGAGCTCGAGCGCATGGCGGAGCGCCTTCTCGGCTGCGGCCAGAGCGCCGCGTTGGGTCTCGACGAGCCCGAGATTGTAGGCGGCGGCGGCAAAGCCGTTGTCGAGCTCGATGGCGACGGTGAGCTCTTGTCTGGCGCGAGCCAAGTCCTTGCGAGCGATGGCGAGCACTGCCATGTTGTAGTGGGCTTCGGGATCCTTGGGAGCGAGGGCGAGTTGTTCCTGAAGGATCCGTCCCGCTTCACCCAGGTCGCCGCGTCTTGCCGCTAGCAGCGCCAGGTTGCGACGAGCAGCGAAGGCTCCTCTCGGCTCGATCTCGATCGCCCGGCGATAGGATTGGTCAGCCTGCGCAAGATCGCCGCTGGTCTCGTAGACCGTTGCCGCGAGGGTGAGCAGCGGCGCTGAGCGTGGATGAACACCCAGTGCCTGCTCGACGACGAGTCTGGCTTGGGCGGGGTTGCCGCTTGCCAGGGCGCTTTCGGCGGCGACTTGGGCGAGTGCCGACGGCAGCGGCATCCCTTTGGCAGCGACGAGCTTCTCGGCGTCGGCGAGCTCGATTTTTGCCTCGGCCAAGGCCCCGGTGCGCAGCAGCGACCTGGCAAGGTAGGCACGAACATCGGGATCGTCGGAGCGCAGTAGCTTGGCCTGGCGTAGGGCGGAAACCGCCTCGGCAGTCTTGCCCAGCTCGAGATAGGCGAGCCCCAGGTTGACCATCACTGGCACTCGGAGGGGATCGACCATCCTCGCCTTTTCCAGCATTGCAACCGCCGCGGCGAGCTGGCGTTGGTGCAGCAGAATGAGTCCCAGATTGTTGAGCGCATCGAACTCGACCGGCGAGACCTGCAAGACTTGGCGGTAGGCCTGCTCTGCGTCCGAGACGTTGCCCCGATAGTCGAACAGCTTGGCGCGAGCCAGTCGGCTCACCGGCGAGGCTGCGTCGAGACGAATAGCCTGCTCGGCGGCGGCCTCCGCTTCCTCGAAGCGCTGCTGTGCTGTCAGCGCCATCGCCAGGTCAGCAAACGCGAGCGAGAACGAACCGTCTTTACCGATGGCCGCGCGAGCAAGTTTCTCGGCGTCGGCAAATCGCCTCTCGCGGAAAGCCGTGCGTCCATTTGCCCACGATTGCGCTGCTTGCGGGCTCTTGCTCCCTTCGCGAGACAGGCACGCGAGCTCGACTGCCGACAGCGCTCGTCCTTGAGCGTTGGCAATGGCCAATGCCGCGCTCACCACCTGCGCCTGCGTCGCATCACGGGCAACGGCCTTCCCGGTCCGCACGTCCCAGATCGTCTGTTCGTCGATGACGTAGCGGGCGCCGGTGAGCGCGGCGATGGCCTGTGGCTCGGCAGCTCGAACGATGGTCGCCGGAATGGCAGTACAAGAACGAAGCCCGATGGCGGTCATTTCCGCGACCGGACCGGTCGCAATGATGGCGGCCAAGTCGATCGCCTGCTGTGCTGCTGGTTCCTGCTTGTTGTCCTCGGCCATGCTCGAAACGGGAACACTCAGCATTGCGAGCCCGCTGGCGCTGACCCGAATGGCGACACTGACCGCGAGCGCACCACGTGGGTGGAGCACCGGTCGAAGGCGACGGGAAATAGAATCAGCGAGCGGTGGCGCGGAAAATGGCTCCAGAGCAGTGGCACGCGGCAGTGGTGGCGATTCGGCGATCATGGCCCGCCAAGGATAGCAGACTGCTCGCGACAAAGGCCGTTTTGAGGCGGATCAGCTTGTTGTCGACACCCGGGTGACGAATGGACTATAAGAAACGCGCGAACTGGAGCTGACGTGCCCCGATGCGTTCTTTCTATGTGACAACACCCATCTACTACGTCAACGATGTTCCCCACCTGGGACATGCCTACACCACGGTGGTCGCCGATACTCTGGCGCGCTACCACCGGGCGCGTGGCCACGACACCTGGTTTCTGACCGGGACCGACGAGCACGGCCAGAACATCGAGGACATCGCCAAAGCGCGGGG
>JAZDLZ010000259.1:0-3056 GCA_043801535.1 Pseudomonadota bacterium | reverse complement strand
GCGCTGGTTTCGGACCTATCCCACTGCCACTCGATACCTCCGGTGTCGAACGCGGTGAACAAAGGCATACGAGATACGGGTCCGATTGCCATGAAAAGCGGTCCGCTTGGACTCTGGGCCCGTGCCATTTATGTCTTCATCCGGCGGTTCTTGCAGATGGGATGTTCTTGTAATTACAAACGAATCTGTCGTTTGTATTTGGCACAGGACGGGATACGTCAGACGCCGAGCAGCAGGGAGAAATACTCCCACTGTCCTGGCTCCGGTGCCAGCAACATGCCCAGCGGATCTCGAGCTTGGCCTTCACCGTCGAACCCCACCAGGGCGAGTCGCGCCGTGCCCCGAGCTGCAACTCCCAACGATTCTGCCACCTGAGACATCTTGAGGTTTCCTCCAGGGGAGGTACGCGCTCGAACCGCAACAATGCTCGGTGACGGCGGCCAGGCGAAGAGCTGTCCGAGACGCGCCGCCACCTCCGGCGGAACCATGCGCAGGGATAACACGTTCTCGCGGGGCGGCTCTGGACTGACCTCGTCGTCGACCAAGAATGCGAGGTCGTAGGCATCGACCAGGCGGGAAATACGCGGATGGCCGGCAGGGAGCTCGATCGCCGCCGCAAAGAGTATTCCGGGCGGCGACACCGCGTTGAGCCTGGCCAGAAGCTCGGTCGGTTCGGGACTGCCGTCGATACGAACGTCCACGACCTCCCCTAGCGATGGTATGCCAAGACCCAGGGCAGGACCGAAAGAGAGCTGCGGCCGAGGGTGAAAACCAAGCGAGTAGACAACATCGATCCCGGCTCGCCGCAGTGCTCGGCCGATGAGTCGGGCGGTGTCGAGATGGGAGATGAAGGCAGGGCGACCAAGCTTGCGGTAGCGGATACGGTAGCCTCTTCCTTCGCCCTGGGTGAACTGCGGACTGGGTGTCCTGCGGTGGCCTTGCCGCTTGCCATCGTCTTCGTGTTGGTGGCGGGGAAAGGGGTCAGAGCGGTTGGCCGATTCGGAAACCAGCTGCGCTCGTTCGACCCGGCCAGACTGCAGTTTCTCCAGATCGCAATCGAGGCCGCAGCGATAGCACACCAGCTTCTGCTGCTCTGCCCTGCTCGTGGCGAGAGAAACACCGGGCGCGGCAACGTCGTGGTAGGGCTTTCCGCAGGGCGGTGAGGTCTTGGCTGCCAGCGCCCGGTGGTACTCGTTGGCGAGAAACTCCTTGCTCACTCCGGCGTCGATGTGATCCCACGGCAGCCTGGAAAGATGGCTGCTGCCGCCAACGTAGCTGGCAGTGTCCAGGCCGCGTTGCGCAATCGCCCGCTGCCACCGGCCGAGATCGAGTTGCTCCTCCCAGGCATCGAAGCGCGCTCCGTCCCGCCACGCATCCTCGATGACGTCGGCGAACCGGCGATCGCCGCGCGCGAGCATGCCCTCGAGATGGCTCAACGCCCGTTCGTGATACTTGAGCTCGAGCGGCGGCCGCACCTTGCCAGCCAGCTCCAGGAGCAACGCCTGCTTGCGCTCCAGCTCGGCCAGCGAATCCATGGGACACCACTGGAACGGGGTGTGTGGCTTGGGCACGAACGAGGACACCGACACGGTCACCACTGCGCCGCGCCCGGCCAGCCTCCTGGCGGTCTTGGCGACCGCGGCTCCCACGTCGACGATCGCAGCCAGGTCCTCGTCTCGTTCGGTCGGCAGCCCGATCATGAAGTAGAGCTTCATTCGGCGATAACCGGCAGCGAAGACGCGTTCTGCCGATTCCATGATCTGCGCAGTGGAAACGTTCTTGTTGACCACGTCGCGCAGCCGCTGGGTGCCTGCCTCGGGCGCAAAGGTGAGCCCGGTCGCCCGCACCGACGACAGCTCGGCGAGAAGCTGCTCGTCGAGACCGTACGCTCGCAGCGACGACACTGCCAGCGATGCCTTGTGCTCGCGCAGGCGCGACGCGGCGGTCACGACCAGCGGACCCAGACAGGAGTAGTCGGCCGTGGAAAGCGAAGTGAGGGAAGCCTCGTCGTAGCCGCCGGTTCTCACTGCGCCGACCAGTGCCTCGACGACGGCATCGGGGCGGCGTTCGCGGGCAGGTCGATAGATGATGCCTGCCTCGCAGAAACGGCATCCTTCGGTGCAGCCACGGGCGATTTCCACCGAGGCGCGATCGAAAACGACCTCGGCGAAGGGCACCGGACTGTCGACCGGATAGGGGAAAGCATCCAGGTCCGCAACGTAGGCGCGCCGGATCGTGGTCGGAATCGCCGGATGCGACCGTCGAGGCTGGCCAACGACGAGCACGCCGCTCTCCGGAGCGGGGGCCACCTGGTAGAGCCCAGGAACGTACAACGGATAGCGGGTGGCGAGCTCTGCCAGCGCCTCCTCGCGAGGACGACCTGCCTGGCGCAGCGCCTTCCACTCGAGGAGCAAGTCAGGCAAGCGCTCCTCGGCTTCACCGACGAAAAAGGCGTCGAAGAACGGCGCAACCGGCTCGGGATGGGTGGCAACAGGTCCCCCTCCGAGCACCAGCGGGTGACGAGCATCGCGCTCACATGCCCGCAAGGGAATCCCACCGAGATCCAGCAAGGTGAGCACGTTGGTGAAGGCGAGCTCGTATTGCAGGGAAATACCGACGACATCGAAAGCGGCGAGCGGCTGGCCCGACTCCAGCGAGACGAGAGGCAGGCCGTGCTCGCGCAGCTTCGCCTCCATGTCTGGCCAAGGCGAAAAGGCACGCTCGCAGGCAATCCGCGGATGTCGGTTCAGCAGGGAGTACAGGATCCTGGTACCGAGGTGAGACATCCCCACTTCGTAGACGTCGGGAAACGCCAGGACCATGCGCACGTCGACCGAGCCAGCATCCTTCTCGACCGACAGGTATTCGCCGCCGAGGTACCGGGGCGGCTTGGCCACCTGGCGCAGCAGCTCCGCGTAGGCTCGGGAGAATGGGGGGCTAGACGACGACATCGACCAGCACGCCGAAATGATCGGACGGGAACAGACCAGGCTGACGACCACCGTCCAGGGTTGGCGAATCTAGAGAATCTAGAACAACTCGAGCGTCGGCGATCC
>JAZDLZ010000252.1:0-9015 GCA_043801535.1 Pseudomonadota bacterium | reverse complement strand
GGGACAAGGAACCAGGAACTGGAACAGCCCCCCCGGTACGGCTCGCACCTGAATAGGCGGCCGGAATCCCGGATCAAATCAATCGGTTGGCCACCGTCGATCGAGCAATCGCCGTCGACTCTCCGGGACACACCCGAAATTCTGGACTCCGAATCCCAGGGAGGACAGTGCTCTCTTGACGCGGCGGGCCGACAACGGCAAGGATTCAATGCCATGCGTTCCCTTGGTTCGACAACGGCGATAGTGACCACGAGCGCAGCGCGGCTTCGCCGGGCGGAGGGGAGGTCTTGAGGCGCGCTGGCGCCGGATCAGGGCCTCCGGTCTTGACTTGACTATCGCCGTCGTCGCCGAGAAGCCGTCGGTCGCCTTCAGCATCGCCGAGGTGCTCGGAGCCGATCGGAAGGAACCCGGCCTGCGCCGCGGCAACGACTACGTCGTCACCTGGGCGATTGGTCACCTGGTCAGACTGGCAGAGCCGCACGAGCTGAATCCGGAATGGAAGGCTTGGCGCTTCGAGAGCCTGCCGATGCTCCCGAGGGAATGGGATCTGAAGATCCTGACGCAAACGCAGGAGCACTTCGAGATCGTCCAATCGATTCTCGGTTCCCCCGACGTGGATCGCGTCGTCTGCGCTACCGACGCGGGGCGCGAGGGCGAGCTCATCTTCCGCTATCTCTATCGGAAGGCCAGGTGCAAGAAGCCGGTCCAGCGACTCTGGATCTCCTCGCTGACGCCCGACGCAATCCGCGCTGGCTTCCAGTGCCTTCGCCCGAGCCAGGACTTCGACAACCTCGCTGCCGCCGCCGAGGCCCGCTCGCGCGCCGACTGGCTCGTGGGCATGAACTTCACCCGCGCCTACACGGTGCGTTTTGGCCCCGACCTGCTCTCGGTCGGTCGGGTACAAACGCCGACCCTGGCCATGCTCGTGGAGCGGGAGCAGGCGATCCGCACCTTCGTCCCGGTGAGCTATTGCGAGGTCGTGGCCGCCTTCGGGCTGGACCGCGATGGCTATTCGGGCAGATGGTTCGATTCGGCGAAGACCAAATCGGAGGGCAGAGAGCAGGCGCAGCGGCTGCCGCCGGATCGAGCACGGGCGGAAGCCATCCGCGCTCGCTGCGCAGGAAAGTCCGGGAAGGTCGTCGAGTGCAGCGGCAGCGACAAGAGCTTCCCGCCCCCGCTCCTCTACGATCTGACGGAGCTGCAGCGCCACGCCAACCGCCTCTACGGGATGACCGCACAGGCAACGCTCGCGACCGCCCAATCGCTCTACGAACAGCACAAGTTGCTCAGCTATCCGCGCACCGACTGCCGTTGTCTTAGCACTGCGGTCGCCGCGTCACTCGGACCGATCATCGCCGCCATCGCGCCTGCCTACGGCAGCGCGGTTGCTCCGGGCACGGGCAAGACCTCTTTGTCGAGGCGTTTCATCGACGATTCCAAGGTCACCGATCACCACGCGATCATCCCCACCGGCGCGACGCGCGAGGGAAAGAAGCTCGGCCACGACGAGGAGCTCCTCTACGACCTCGTCTGCCGGCGCCTGCTCATGGCCTGGCACGCAGACCACAAGACCCGCGTCACCGAGGTCGTGACGTGGGTCCCTGCCGAGGCTGCGCCCGGCTCACCGGTCGATCTCTTTCGCTCGAGCGGAACGGTCGTCACTCAGCTCGGCTGGAAAGCACTGGACCTCGAGCTGCGCAAACCGAAGAGGAAGGATGAAGGCGCCGAGTTGGAGCGGCAGTTGCCCGATGAGCTCTCTCTGGGCCAAATCCGTCCGGTGACAGCCATCGACGTCGTGGACAAGCAGACGGCGCCGCCCAAACGCTTCACCGACGCCACGCTCTTGACCGCCATGGAATCCGCCGGCCGCGCCCTCGACAATCGCGAGCTCGAGGAGGCGATGCGCGAGCGCGGGCTAGGCACTCCCGCCACCCGCGCCGCGATTCTCGAAACGCTCTTGGAGCGCAGCTACGCCGAACGTCAGGGCAAGTCGCTGCACGCCACCGAGAAAGGCATCAGCCTCATCAGTGTCGTCCACGACTCGGTGAAGAGCCCGCAGCTCACCGGCGAATGGGAGCTCGCCCTCAAAAAGCTCGAGCGTGGCCAGGCGTCCTTTCCCCAACTGATGAAAGGAATCGAGCGATTCGTCATCGAGGTCATCGGAAACCTGCGCAGCACGCCGGTCCCTCCTCGCACCAGGGACGAGGAAAGGGACAGGGAAGGCCAGGCGCCTTCGAGCAGCTCCAGCCTCGTCGATTCCACCCCGCGAAGAGTCCCTCCGGGTGAGCTCGAGACGATCCTCACGCAGCGCTTCGGTCACGCCGCCTTCCGCGCGAATCAGGAGGAGGTCTGCAAGGCTGTCACCGCCGGCGACGACGCGATCCTGGTCATGCCGACGGGCAGCGGCAAGTCGCTCTGCTACCAGCTGCCGGGCATCGCGCGGGGAGGGACCACGCTGGTCATCAGCCCGCTCATCGCGCTCATGGAGGATCAGACCGCGAAGCTGCGAAAAAGCGGCTTCCGCGCCGAACAGATCCACTCCGGCCGGACTCGCGAGCAGTCGCGCGCCGCCTGTCGCGCCTATCTCGATGGTACGCTCGACTTCCTGACCATCGCTCCCGAGCGACTCTCGGTCCCGGGATTCCCGGAGATGCTCGCCCGCCGCAAACCCGCGCTCCTCGCGGTGGACGAGGCGCACTGCATCTCGCATTGGGGCCACGACTTCCGACCCGACTACCGCCTGCTTGGCAGCCGCCTGCCGCTGCTGCGTCCCTCGCCCGTGTTGGCGCTGACGGCGACGGCCACGGTGCGAGTCCAAGACGACATCCTCGCGCAGCTCGGGATCGGAAAGGCCCGTCGCTTCATCCGCGGATTCCGGCGCGACAACCTCGCCATCGAGGGAGTCGAGCGTCCTCGCGGTGAGCGCGTGAGCCTGACCTTGGCAGCGCTCGCATCCGAGGACAGACGGCCAGCCGTCGTCTACGTGCCAAGCCGCAAGATGGCCCAGGAAGTTGCCGATGCCCTCGTCGCCGTCCACCTGCGGGCCGCGCCCTATCACGCGGGCCTCGAGGCTCAAGTCAGGAGTCGAACCCAGGAGGCCTTCCAACGCGGACAAATCGAGGTGGTAGTCGCGACCATCGCCTTCGGCATGGGCATCGACAAGGCCGATATCCGGACGGTCATCCACCTCGCGCTGCCGGGGACGGTCGAGGGCTACTATCAGGAAATCGGCCGCGCAGGACGCGACGGGCTACCGGCGCGGGCGCTGCTCTTCTATTCCTGGTCCGACCGCAAGATGCACGAAAGCTTCTTCGAACGCGACTATCCGGAAACCGCCGTCCTCGAGCGGCTGCTGGACAAAGTTCCCACGGAGGGAGTCGATCGGTCAGTCCTCCTGTCGGGCTGCGGCCTCGACATGGAGGTCGCCGAGCCCGGGCTGGGCAAGCTGTGGATTCACGGCGGTGTAACCGTCGACAGCAGCGACCTCGTCCGGCCCAGGAAGAAGGACTGGCAGCCAAGCTACGAAGCGATCCGGGCGTATCGCAGCGCGCAGCTCGACGAAGTGCTCGACTTCGCGCAGTCGGGCGGATGCCGGATGGTTCGGCTGGTGCGTCACTTCGGGGAGACCCGCGACACCGAGCCCTGCGGACTCTGCGACGCCTGCCGGCCCTGCGACTGTATTTGCCGGCATTTCCGCGAGGCGAGCCGAGCCGAGCTCTCGCTGGCCAGGCGCGTCGTCGAGGAGCTCGAACGCCGCGATGGGCTCGCCACCGGGACCCTGATGCGCAACCTGTTCCCCACCGGAGGAATCGAACGGGACGACTTCGAGCGGGCGCTCGCCGCGCTCGCACGGGCCGGCAGCTTGCAACTGATGGACGACGATTTCGAAAAGGACGGGAAGGTGATCCGGTTCCGGCGTGCGAGCCTGTTGCCGAACGCGCGCGCAGCCCTGACGCCTGGCCGCCTGCTCTTCGAAACGGATAGCGATGATGGCCAACCCGTATCCGAGCTTGGCCCGAAAAAGCGCAAGCGCAAGCGCAAAACTCCGGCACCGGCGAAAGAGTCGGAGCGAAAGCCGGAGCCGAAGCTTGCCGTGCCTCCGGCGGATCCCGCGGTCGAGGCGCGGCTGCGCCGGTGGCGGCTGGAATTGTCCAGAGCTCGCGGCGTGCCGGCCTTCGTCATCCTGACCGACAAGACCCTTCTCGCGATTGCCAGTGTCAAGCCCACGAGCCTCGCCGCCCTGCGTCAGATCAAGGGCTCCGGTCCGAAGCTCGTGGAAAAACACGGCGCGGCAATTCTCCAGGTCGTCAAGGAGAAGTAGAGTGTGTCCCGAGGAGTCAACTTCTCATCCGAAAACCAGGGTCTTGGCTGCGTCGCAGATGGCGACCACCGCCGGGTGCTTGATCCGTCGCTCGACGGTAACTGCGTACAGTCGCTCTCGCACCTCTGGCACCTTGCCAATGGACTTGACCTTGTACTGTTCCTCCACCTCTCTGGCAACGGCAGTGGAGGCAGGGAAGACGCCTACGCCTCGCAGACCGAACACCATGAGGAGGGCACTGTCCTCGAACTCGGCGACGATGTTCGGGCGCACGCCACTCGACTCGAGCCACTCGTCGATCGACCTGCGCAGGACGGTGTTCTCGGTTGGCAGGAGCATGGGAGCACCCGTGAGCGAAGCTGGAAACCCCTGCCGGAGCTTGCTGGCCATGTCCTTCCGACCAAAAAACGCGATCTCCGACTCGCCAAGCAGATGGTTGAAGGCGCGGACTTTCACGCCTGGATTGGCTGGGATATCGGTAAGGATTACGTCGAGATCATGGAGGGCGAGATCGGCGAGTAGTCGGTCGGGTTTGTCCTCCCTGCAAACGAG
This sequence comes from Pseudomonadota bacterium, assembly GCA_043801535.1. Taxonomy (GTDB): domain Bacteria; phylum Myxococcota_A; class Polyangia; order Haliangiales; family SHYZ01; genus JAZDLZ01. The sequence goes on along the minus strand of JAZDLZ010000252.1, from coordinate 4,142 downwards.
CCGCACTGGTCCGGCCAGTGCCAAGGCCGGCGCGAGCACGCGCTCGGCAACGAGCTTGGGCACGACGTCGGCAATGCCCACGGTGACCCGCAGTGGCTTGCCGACCGGGCGATCGCGCAGCGTGTCGAGCATCTCCCGGCCAAGGCCGAAGATCTCGTCGGCGTAGCGAAACACCACGCGCCCACTCTCGGTGAGGGCCAGCCGCCGTCCGCCGTTCTTGGTGAAGAGCGCGTGGCCGAGCACCCCCTCGAACTGGTGGATCTGCTTGCTGACGGTCGATTGGGCGAGCCGCAGCTCGGCGCTGGCACGAGCCAGGCTCCCCTCTCGTGCCACAAGCCAGAAGTAGAGCAGGTGATGGTAGTTGATCCACTCCATGGAACGACCTTACTTCGACGCCGTCGAAGCTTCAACGTACGTTTTTCTATTTGTCGAAGTATCGACCTGCCACTACCTTGATCGCGTATACAAAGGAGCGTGTCATGAACCAGTTCCGCACCATTGTCTTGCTCGGCGTGCTGACCGCCGCGCTGATCGCCGTCGGCGGCTGGCTGGCTCCGGGCCACATCCATTTCTTTGTCGCGCTGGCTCTCATCGTCAATTTCGTGTCCTACTTCTACTCGGACCGCATCGTTCTGGCGATGCACCGCGCCCAGGAGATCTCTCCCAGCCAGGCGCCAAGCCTGCACCGGATCGTCGAGGACGTCGCCCGCGCTGCCAGGATTCCCAAGCCTCGAGTCTTCGTGATTCCCGAGGCACAGCCCAATGCGTTCGCGACCGGGCGCAATCCGGGCAAGGGGGTCGTGGCCGTCACCGAAGGCATTCTGAGCGTGCTGAGCGAGCCCGAGCTCCGCGGCGTCATCGCCCACGAGATCGCCCACATCAAGAACCGCGACATCCTGGTGGCAACTATCGCTGCCGGTATTGCCAGCGCGGTAACCTACGTCGCCCATGCTGCCCAATTCGCAGCCATGTTCGGCGGCAGCTCGCACGACGACGGAGAGGAGGGTGGCTCGCTTCTCGGCACGCTGCTCTTGGCGATAGTCGCTCCCATCGGGGCGACACTCGTCCAGCTCGGCATCTCCCGTTCTCGCGAGTACCTGGCGGACGAGACTGCTGCTCGTCTGACTGGAGAGCCCGAGGGATTGGCGCGAGCCCTCGAGAAGCTCCACCTCGGGGCGAAACGAATCCCTGTGCGGCTCGAGCCAGCCACGGCCAGCCTGTTCATCGTCAATCCCCTTTCGGGCCGCGGCAGCCTGCTCAATCTCTTCTCGACGCACCCGCCGATGGAGGAACGAATCGCCCGACTGCGCGCGCTCGACAACTCGCCGAGAAGGCGAACCTTCTAGTGGGATCCTACGGCAAAGCCCCGGCGAACGGCGTCAATCGCCGTCGGAGCTGCTGCCCGCGATTGCCACTGCCACCAGCACCAGCACCAGCGATCGCCGCAACTCTTTGGAGGCGTTGACCATGGGTATCGAAAGCGTTGGCACACCCGCCCTGTGGATTGGATTCACCGCGTTCGTGCTAGCCATGCTAGCGCTCGACCTTGGCGCATTCCATCGCAAGGCGCACGCGGTGAGCTCCCGCGAAGCCCTCGTCTGGACTCTGGTCTGGGTGAGTCTGGCCTTCGCCTTCAACGCCGCCGTCTACTACTGGTTTGGCTCCGAGCGCGCGCTCGAATTCTTGACCGGCTATCTGATCGAAAAGGCTCTCTCGGTCGACAATCTGTTCGTCTTCTTGGTCCTGTTCTCCTATTTCGCGGTACCGGCATCTCTTCAGCACCGGGTGCTCTTCTGGGGCATCCTCGGTGCGCTGGTGATGCGTGCCATATTCGTCTTTGCCGGCGCAGCGCTGATCCACAAGTTCCACTGGGTGATCTACGTCTTCGGAGTTTTCCTGGTAGTGACCGGCATCAAGCTGCTCGCCCACCGCGAGGGCGAAATCCATCCCGAGCGCAACCCGGTGCTTCGAGTCTTTCGCCGACTCGTGCGGGCGGTCTCGGGCTACCGCGGCGCCAGGTTCGTAGTGAAGGAGGCTGGGCGCTGGCATGCGACGCCCTTGCTCATGGTGCTCGTTGTCGTCGAGGCGACCGACATCGTCTTCGCGGTGGACTCCATCCCTGCTGTCTTCGCCGTCACCACCGATCCGTTCATCGTCTATACCTCGAACATCTTCGCCATTCTCGGTCTGCGGGCTCTGTACTTCCTCCTCGCTGGAATGATCGGCAGATTCCAGTACCTGAAAGTCGGTCTGGGACTGGTGCTGGCTTTCGTCGGCACCAAGATGCTGCTGGCAGGCGTCTACAAGATCCCGATTCTGGTATCGCTCTCCGTCATAGCCGCCTTGCTTGGCGGCTCGATTGTGGTCTCGCTGCTGCGCCAGCGCCCGCAGGTCGAGCCAGCGCCGACACCGCGCAGGATTGCCCAGTCGGAGTCGCAGGCTGAGCGCGTTTTCGACGAAAACAGCCCTCGAGGTTGAGGTCGAGGTCCTAGCGTCTTCTTCTTGGTGCCGGCTTGGACTTGCTGCGACCGTTGCCATACGACGGCGGCTGTTCTGCCGCTTCTGCCGCTGCCCTGCTCGGCGAAGCCATCGTTGGTGCGACCAGGGGCGCCGTCGGGGTGAGCACCGGCGCCATGGCCGGCGTTGGCGACGGCGGCTTGGCCGGCGACGCCGAGGACAGCGGCGCCGGACGCTCTCTTTGTGACCATGCGGTGACGATTCTCGATGCTCGCCCCATTCGGCGGGCAACTGTGACGAGTGCGGCCAAGTCCTCGTCATCCAACGTGCGGACGGCGTCGGCCAGCTCGCGGGCGCGACGTTCCCACTCGACTTCCTCTGGTCCGGTGCGTCGATCGGCGAAAAACCGCCAAAGTGGCACGCCCAGAGCATGGGCAATCCGCTCGAGCACTTCGATAGTGGGCACACGCTGGCCGGTCTCGATCCGACTCAGGTACCCTGGCGCGATCCTGGCATCGCCGGCAACCTCCTCTTGTGACAGGCCGCCACGTTCGCGCCGTAGTGCGAAAATCCGCTCTCCGATGGCTACGACATCTCGCATCCTCCAAGGGTCGTACCAAGCTCATCGTAGTGTTTCCATGAGCTGAGAGGCACCAAATATGCTTGGCAGTACAGACCCCAGGCAGGATATTGACTAATAGGCACGATAGCGCTGTACTCGACACGACCAAAGGTCGATGTACACTTTTACGGACCAGCTCCGAGCGCGATCCCGACCCATAGAAAGAGCGATGCAGGTTTCGCCAGACAACAACGCGGGTTGAAACCGGGGCACAAATCTTGGCTGTTGGCGGCTCGCGTCGATGGTCGTTCGGCAATGGTTTCAAAACGAAAAGAGCGAGGGCGGAAAGCGGCGCTCGGGGAAGGATTGAGGACACAAGGGCAGCAGAACGAAGAGGATGAGAAATGCACAAGGGACGAAAAGAGAGAAAGGGAGTAGAAAAAGGAGCGGGGAAGGGCGTTGGAGTGAGAGAGTCAGCGAAAGAGAGCGCAATAACAGGAATGGGCATGGACGAAAAAAGGAGTACGCAGGAGCGGCCGAGAGGCTCGAAGGGAGAACCCAACATGAGCCCAGAGCTCCGAGCTCTGGTCGTCGGCGAAGACCCGACCACGTGTCGTGCCGTGGCCGACGAGCTGGCGGAGCTCTGCCTGGTGGTGGAGGCATCGAGCTACGATGCTGCGCTGATAGTCCTCGACCGCGATGGCGACATTGACGCAGTCGTTTGCGATCACGGAGCCGCGACCGAGTTGGATGGTCTCGCCTTGCTCGCCGAAGTCCAGCGACGATTCCCCGAAGCACGCCGAGTGCTCCTGGTTGGCGAGCAAGTCGATCAGCGTGTCGAAGCGGCGATCGCCTCCGGGTTGGCCTGGTGGGTCATTGCCAAGCCGTGGCGCTCCGGCGAAGTGCTAACCGCCGTGGCCGGTGGATAAGACGCCGTCGCATAATAACTTGAACAGTCTCGCCGCCGATCCATCGAGGCTGCTCAAGTAACTGGTATTTCCTCTAGCTTCTCTATTCCCAGCTTGACGATGTTGTCTGCCACGGTCTCGTAGGAGACCGCGCCGCGGATCTCGACTGGCTCACTGCGACGGCTCAGGCCTCGCTCGGTTGTGCCGTACTGGAC
>JAZDLZ010000251.1:0-12292 GCA_043801535.1 Pseudomonadota bacterium | reverse complement strand
GGGACAAGGAACCAGGAACTGGAACAGCCCCCCCGGTACGGCTCGCACCTGAATAGGCGGCCGGAATCCCGGATCAAATCAATCGGTTGGCCACCGTCGATCGAGCAATCGCCGTCGACTCTCCGGGACACACCCGACTTTCTATTGTCGCCGCTATTGCCGCGGCACGAATGCCCATTTTGGTGAATCGTCCAGGACCTCGAGGTGCGATGCGCCGTTGACGAAGTCCCACGCCGCCTGCCAGCCAGACATCGATGACACGAAGCTCAGGGCGCCGCGTGCGCTGAACTGATAGCCATCCGCACCTTGGAAGAGGAAGTCCGTTGGCTCGTCGAGGCACGCTGCCTCGACGTCGGCCCAGTTGGTGATCGGGTAGTACGGATCCAAGACATCCGGAGTCTCGGTGTAGGTCATGGGCAAGTGATAGGCACCAATCCGGTAGTGATTGAGATCGGGATGCGAGCCTCTGGCGATGAGCGACACTCCGAGGTAGGCAGCCAAGTCCTCGGTGGCAAAACCGAGGTCTCCCATGTGTCCGAGAACGATGAGCATAAAATCGTCTTGCCACGGCGAGCTGATGTGCCGAATGGTCGGGACGAGCGTACTGTCGGGACGACCGCCGTCGGAACGGTTGCTAATCCAGTCCCATGGATGAAGGGGATGGAAATCGTTCTCGACGTACTTTTCATCCCAGGCTTCGATATTGTTGGCCACCTTGTCGAGGAAGTACTCCTTCTCCGGTTCTCCGTCGGGCGCCATCACCGCCGCGTGGACGAGGTTGCGAATCGCCCAGGCCTGAGCACGCACCTGGCCGTGGAAGAGGCCGCGCTCGCGCTGGCGGTACTCGTGATTGCTGTCCCCGAGGTTCCAGCCCGACCAGAAGAACATCTCGTCGAGGAAGAAGCGTTCGCCGGTGACGAGATAGGGAACGTAGGCGAACGATCCTTGGTGGGCCCGGTCAACCTCCCACTGCGTGCTGGTGCTGCCGATCGGCGCGGGTAGTCGGTCTCTCTCGGCGATATAGGTGTAGTAGTCGTTCCAGCTGAACCAGCTCGTCGGCCGATCGTCGATGCTGATGACCCGGCCAAAGGACGAACGGCTGGCATCGAATTCGCGCAGGTGCGCCGGAATGGAGCCAGACAGCAACCCGTGACCGACGGTGATCTCGAACATCCGCCAATCCATGGTCAGCAAGTAGCGAGCCGTCCACTCGGGCAGGAGCCCGATCTCCTGCCTGCCGCCGGTGGTGGGGAAGTAGGGCTCGAGGAATCCCTTGCCCATTGGCCCGCGTTCTGCCGCCAGCCAACGCCCGTACTCTGCCGCCAATACCGACTCTGCCGGCGCGAGAGTGGTGTCGTAGTTGGGGATCATCCTGGTCGCGATCAGGTATTCGAGGTCGTAGCGAACGTTGATCCGCGACGGCTTCTCGCCCACCCACAGCTCCTTGCCCCAGCGAGAGTTGTAGTTGTGGGTGAGGCCGGGCTGGCGGAAGAGGGAGACCGGAGCGCTGTAGCCGCCGGTGACTTCGACGTCGTAGGCCAGGTTGCCGCGGCGGTCGCCCCACACGTTCTCGACGGTGCTGAAAACGCGCGCTCCGTTCCAACCGGGGAACACCCGGATGTTCAGGATGGTATTGAGCTGCGGATGCGGATTGAGGCCGAGATTGTTCAGCACCAGCTCGGTGGCCACAGCCCCGTTGATCCAGCGCTGTGGCGTTGCCGCCGCCCTCTCGAGCAGCTCGCGGGCCGATACCTCGAGCCGCGTTCCCTCGACGGTGAAGGCGAGCACTGCCTCGAAGTCGGTGGCCAGGAGCTCGTCCGCTCGCACCGGGTCTTGCCGGTTCGCTGCTCCACCGTCGACAAGCGCCAGGGCGACGCGGCCTCCGGCCGGGACTTCGGGAAGCAGGCAGGAGATCAGGGCATGGCGGACCGAGCCATCATCCCAACGTACCTTCACATCGGTCTGGGTAGGTAGATAGCGCCCGCCGACCCGAACCGTGACCGAATCGTGGACGTCGCCACGCTTGAACACGTGGGACAACATGAGCGGATACCCGCTTGTGGTGACTCCGTCGAGCTCCTCGATCACCACCTGGGCGACCTCGCTCCCCTGACCGCTCCCCGCGCCAACAGTGCGGGCGGGAACGAGGTAGCCTTGCGACGGGGCCTCCCTGGTGGTGCCGGTCACCTCCGCCGAGATTCGGCTTTCGTTGCCCGCCCAATCGAACGTCTTGACCGCGTAGACGTAGCTCTGGGCAGCGGCAAGACCGCTGTCGCCGAACCCGGTGACCGTGGTCGTCCCCACCTCCACACCGTCGCGCAGCACCCGGTAGCCGGCGACTCCCACGTTGTCCGTCGCTGGCTGCCACGATACCTCGATCTGGCTCGGCGAAGTGCCCTGCGCCTCCAGCCCGGTCGGAGCAGTCGGGGGCGCAGTGTCGGGCGCCGGCGCCGCGCTGGTCCGGATCTCGACGACGTTGGAGAGCTCGCTCGCGTTGCCGCTCTCGTCGGTGGCAATCATGCTCAGGCAGTACGCTCCAGGAGGAAGGCCAGTCACGAAGTACCTCTCCGGACTGCCGGCCGGCAGCGGCGCGCCAGTTGCCAGCGACGTTCTGCTCTCGTGGCCGGCGGCGCAAGCGCCAATACGCAGGTCATAGCTGGCTGCTTCGCCCTCCATTCCGTCGTCGCCTGGCGCGGTCCAGGAAACGACCACGCTGTCCGGCGTCTCGGCAGCAGTGAGGACTTCGAGCTCGCCCACCACCGCGTAGTAGAGGTCGTTGGCGTGGCGCGCCAGCTCGGTGACCTCGAGCTCGACGAAGCGCACCGGCATGGCCTCGAACTTCGCCTCGATTGCCTCCCCCGGGCTGGCCCGATAACCACTGTGCTCGGCCACGGTCGTCCAGGCTAGACCATCAGGGCTGACCTCCACCTTGAACCCGGGCGGGAAGAGCGAGCTCAAGCCTTCCGAGGCCCACACCACGACCCGATCGGTCACCACTGCCTCGCCCAGATCCACTCTGACCCATTCCTCCCCGACTTCGCTGCGGGCCGCGCTCGCCCACTGAGTGGAGAGATCGCCGTCGACGAGCGCCGCGGCAGAAAAGTCCGGCGCCTGCTCGCTCGACCATTCGGCGACGCTCGCTGGCAGCGGGTCTCCGCCGACAACCGGCAGCCGGGCGGCGAGTGTGGTAACCGCTGCCGGCGGGGTCCGGTCTGGTGCCGGCAGAGTGACGGCCAGCGCCACGTTGGAAAGATACGAGGCGGTGCCGATCTCGTCGTAGGCGACCAGGGCGAAACGGTAGGCGGTGCCGGGTTCCAGGTTATCGATTGCCATCGACTGCTTGGTGCCGGCGTTCGCCGGGCTCGGTACTCCTGGCGCGGCAGTTGCCAGGGGGAAATTGAGCGAAGTAATGGGCCACGGTGCATAGCGAGCTTCGTAGCGAGTCGCCGCGCCGCTCTGTCCGTCGTCGCCCGGCGCAGTCCAGGATAGCGATGCCCTGGTCGTGCTCTCGGCTGTCGCCGCCAGATCTCGTACCGCCGCGGGTGGTACGGGGTTGGTCACCACGGTCGCGGTCGCCAGCGCGCCCCGGTTGCCAGCCTCGTCGGCCGCCCTCACCGCGAAATGGTATCTGGTTTCGCCAGCCAGCGCGCCCACGGTGATGCTCTGCAGGGAGCCTGCTGGCCGTGGCGTCGGCGCTCCGGCAACCGGCACGGCGCCTGCCAGAGAGTCCTCGGTTATCGGCTGATGGTGGCGGAATACCTGGTACTCCTTGACGGTGCCAGCGAGACCGTCGTCGCCTGGAGCGACCCACGTCAACCTGACCCTGCCTTCGGTGGCGCCGGCGGTGTATGCCGCCACTTCGCTGATGATCGCGTAGTGCCTGCCGTAGCTTGCGGCCGTCTCGAGGGCAGTGATTCTCAGATAGCGTCCTGGCAGGGCGGAGAATCCCCAGTTAGACCAATCGTCGGCGGTCGCCGCGAACTCCTCCTCGACGACCACCGTCTCCCACGCCTTGCCGTCCAGACTCGCCTCGATGCTGAAATCGATCGGGAACAGCCGGTGATAGAGATCATCGGCCAGCATCCTGACTCCGTCGATCACCGTTGCGTCTCCGAAATCGACGGTCAAGGTTTCGACGCCTCCCACGCTCGGAGCGGAGGCCCAGGACGTCGTGGCGTCGCCGTCGATGGCGCTCCATGCGTCCCACGTCGCGCCCAGCTCGGACGAGGCAATCACCGCCACCGGGGATCGCAGCGTCCGTCCAGCCGAAGCAACGGTCGCCACCAGCGATGCCGGTGCCGCCGGCGGAGTAACGTCCAGGGTCTTGGCCGACGCCACGTTGGACATGCCGCTCACCGTGCCGGTGTCGTCGGTAGTCTTCAGGGCGAACCAGTAGGTGGTCGACTCGACGAGACCACGCACGGTGTGGGTCTGCCTGGTCTTGGCTTGCGCGGGCGCTGGCGCATCGAGCACCCGATTGGCGCTGGCAAACGAGCTGGCGGTGATCTGTTTGGTGTCGTAGCGCACGTCGTAACTGGTCGCGGTTCCCTCGTTTCCGTCGTCGCCAGGCGCGGTCCACGCGATGGTCACCGCCCCTGCCCCGCCCGTGGCGCTCAAGTCGCCGACCACCGCCGGCGCCACTGGCGGCGTGGCTGCCGCTGCGCTCGGCGAGACACCCCCGACGTTGCCAGCCTCGTCCACCGCCCTGATCGCAAAGTGGAAGGTCTGCTCACCGGCGAGCCCGATCACCGTGAACGACTCCGCGCTTCCTGCTGCGCGCGGCGCCAGCGTCCCGGGAATCGGGGTGGCGCTCGCGAAGCTCTCCTCGGAGATCGGCTCGGCGGCGCGCCTGAGCTGATAGGAGCGCGCCGTGCCAGTGCTCCCGTCGTCTCCGGTAGCAACCCAGCTCAACTTCACACTGCCGGCCATCGATCCGGTCTCCGCCACCAGCGCCGCGATCCGACCAGGAGCGGTCACGTCGCTGGTGACGCCGGCCGCCAGGTTGGAGAGCGCCGACCAGTTGCCCCTGTCGTCCTGGGTCTTGATAGCCACGTAGTAGGTCGTGCCGGAAGACAGATTGTCGATTTTCTGCGATTGGCTCTTGCCCGCCGGCTCCGGCGCCGGTGCCGCTGCTTTGGTGGCCGTCGCGAAGCTGTCGTTGGTTATCGGTACCAGCGCATAGCGAATGTCATAGGCCGAAGCCTGGCCAACGCTTCCGTCGTCACCCGGTGCCGTCCACGACACGGAGAAACTGCTCGCGGTTGCCGAGCCGGCGGTGAGATTGGTGATTGCTGCTGGCGGCACGTCGCGAGTCCGCGCCGAGGCCTGGTTGGACAGCGCCGACCAGTTGCCCGCGTCGTCCTTGGCCTTGAGCGCAAAGAAGAACTGACTCTCGTCGAGAAGACCATTGACGATGGCACTCTGGGGCCTGCCTCCGGCGACTGGCACGGGCGCCAGCGCCACTGCCTTGGCGCTGGAGAAGTTGTCGGCGGTGATCGGCTCGCGCGAGTAGCGCAGATCGTACGACGACACCGTGCCGTCGACCCCATCGTCACCGGGCGCCGTCCAGGACAGAGTGACGTAGCCCGCCGCGCTCCCTTGCTGGGCGGCAAGATCCGCCACCCGAGCCGGGACAACCTCGTCGGGTGTGGCGCTGGACACCACGTTGGAGAGCGCCGAGGCATTGTTGCGATCGTCGACGACCCGCAGCGCAACGTAGTAGCGAACACCCGGCCTCAGACCGCGGATGGTGTAGTTTTCGACCGTTCCCGGCTCACCCGGCAGTGGCGGATCGCTGACCTTGGTGGCAGCGGCAAAGGTCGAATCGGTAATCGTGCTCGTCGCATGGCGGACATCGTACGACGTCGCCCGTCCGCTGGTTCCATCGTCGCCGCTGGCAGTCCAGCGAATGGCAAGCGTGGCATCGGTAGCCGAGCTCCCGCTACCGCCGACGACGGCAAGATTGGTGACCGCTGCCGGCGGCTGGTCACCGCTGCGCGCCGAGGCGATGTTGGAGATCGCCGACACGTTCCGCGCCGCGTCCATCGTCTTGATCGCCGCGTAGAACAGGGTTTCGGGCGCCAACCCGCCCACGACCGCGGTCTCGTCGGCTCCCGCCGAGCCCGGAGCAGGAATCGTGATCCTGGTTGCAGCGGCAAACGTCGACTCGTCGATCGGCGTCGCTGCCACCCGCAGATCGTAGGAGGCTGCCCGTCCGAGAGTCCCGTTGTCACCGGGCGCCGTCCAGGAGAGCACCAGGCTGCCGGGCACGCCGGCCTTGGTGCGAGCCAGCAGATCGTCAATCGCTGCCGGAGGCGAGTCGTCGAGTGTCTTGCCGCTGGCGTTGTTGGAGATGGCACTGGTATTACCGGCGCCGTCGATCGCCCGCAGCGCAAAGTAGTAGGTGGTGAGACCGTCGAGACCAGCGACCTCCGCCCGTTCGACGGAGCCGACAGGTCCCGGAACGGGAGCCGGTGCCTCGGTCGCCGTGTCCCAGTTGTCCCTGTTGATCCGGCTCTCCGACCAGCGCAGCTCGTAGCGCGCTGCCTGGCCGACTGTGCCGTCCCCTCCTGGTGCGGTCCACGTCAGGGTCGCGCTACTGCTGAAGATCTCCGCAACCACCAGGTCGGTCACCGTCGCCGGCGGCACCCCGGGCGTGGTCGCGCACACCGAATTGGAGACCAGCGACGCGTTTTCCATTTCGTCGAAAGCCTTCAAGGCAAAACAGTAGGTCGTCTCCGCCTGCAAGCCCGAAGCCTGGTGGCGCTCGAGGTACCCGGCCGGGCTCGGCCGCAGCGGATTCGGCAAGGCAACTCCCAGCTCGAACGTGTCGTCGGAGAGCGGGGTGCCGGCCATCCTGAGGTCGTAACGACTGGCAGTGCCGATTCGACCGTCGTCGCCCGGCGCAGTGAAGCGCAACCGCAGGCTCGTGTAGTCGGTCGGATCCTCGTAGAGCTCGAGCTCGGCCAGACAGGCGTTGTGTCGCGAGCCCCACGGATTGGTCGCGGTCACGATCAGACGCGCCTGCACTGCCTTCACCGCCCCGAGCGCCCACTCCTCCCAGCCGCCACTGGTCGAAAAGCCAGTCTCGATTATGACCGTGGTCCAGGGCCCGCCTTCCTGCGCCTGGACGTCCAGACGGAAATCAGTGGGGAACAGATCGAGATTGCCGTCGGCGCCACGCAGCCGCAGCCTGCCCAGACTGCGCTCACCGGCGAGATCGAAGGTGATGTAGTCGGTGCCGGTCGCGCCCCGGTTGGGACCGAGCCACATCGTCCGCTCGTCACCGTCGATCACGTTGCCCGCCCGGGTCTCGGGCGAATAGGAACCGCTGTCGCCGGAGACCGTCGAGGAGAGCGGCGGATCCTGCCGCGGATCGACCGGAGCGACGGCCAGATCGCCAATCGTCTCCGGCGGCACGCCGTCGAGAGTCTCGCCGCGGGCCACGTTCGAGAGCAGCGACGAGCCCGACCTGTCGTCGCTGACCTTGATGCCAAAATAGTAGCGAGCACTGGGGAAAAGGTCGGTGACCGTGACGGTCTCGGTGCTTCCGGGCGGCTGCGGATCCCCGATCCCCTCCCAGCGGGGCGCAAGATCCCAGGTCTGGGGCGAGAGCGGCTGCATCGAGTAGCGCAGCTCGTAGGCTGTCGCGGTCCCGGTCGTGCCATCGTCGCCGCTGGCAGTGAAGGCAAGGGACAGCGAGGTAGTGGTGGCGCCGGTAACCCGCAGATCGGTGATCGCCGCCGGTGGAATGTCGGGAGTGTCTATCCGGGCAACGTTCGAGAGCGCGCCGTGATTGCCTGCTTCGTCGGTCGCGCGCAGCGCGAAGTAGTGCGCCGACTCCGGCTCGAGCGCGCCAGTCTCCAGGACCTCGATCGTTCCGGCCGGCCGCGGCGTGCGCGCCGCCACCGGCGTTGCTGCGGCAAAAGCGGTCGCATCGACAATGGGTTGCCGCGAGCGCCGCACGTCGTAGCTCGCCGCGGTGCCGAGCCAGTCGTCGTCGCCGGGGGAAACCCAGCTCAGGTCGGCGGCATAGCCAGACGCGAGGGCGTAGACCTCGAGCTCGGCAACCTCGACGAAGGTCGCATCGGGGTCCAGCCCTCCCGAGGACGGACCTCGCCGAGACACGCTGACTCGGACATAGCGCGCGTACGCTGCTCGCGCCGACCACTCCTCCCAGACGCCGTGCTCGGCACGTGCTCCTTCGACGCTGACCAGAGTCGTCCAGTTGACTCGATCGACGCTGCCCTGGATCTCGAAGTCCTCGGGAAAATCGGCGACATACCACCCCACTGCCGACGGGAACATCCGGAACCGACAGACCGGCTGGGGCGAGCCCAGGTCGACAACCACCCACTCGGGATTGGTGGGAGCGCCAGCACTCGACGACCACGAAGTGGAAACGTCGCCGTCGACGAGCTGGCTGCCGGGCAACTGCTCGGACGACGCCGAATCGAACTGGCTGGATGCTCGCACCTGGGCCTGGCTCGACACGGCGCGCAGATCGACCACTGCTGCCGGCGGGATGGAGTCGATGCCGCTTCGGGGTATCGCCGTCACGACATTGGACACGCCACCGGTGACTCCGCCTGCGTCCACTGCCCGGATGGCGAAGTAGTAGAGGTGGCCTCTCTGCAGCCTGGAAACCGTGTGGTACTCGCGAGCTCCGGCGGTAGCGGGCAGCGGCACACCGTCGGCCGAGGTGGCGCCGGCAAAACTGGCGGCGTCCAGGGGAGTCTCGGCATAGCGCAGCTCGTAGGCTGCTGCCTGGCCGGCGAATCCGTCGGCGCCGGGCGCGGTCCAGGACAACGCCACGCTATTGCTGTCGCTGCCAGCCACTGTCAAGTCGGTGATCGTTCCGGGCGGCACCACCAGGGTGGTGGCGCTGGCCAGGTTCGACATCGGACTGACGTTGCCTGCCTCGTCGATCGCTCGCAGGGCGAAATGATAGGTTGTCTCGGGAAGAAGCTCCTGGACCAGCACCGTCTCCTTGATGCCGGCAAACGCCGGCGCCGGCGCTTGAACCCGCACCGCTCCGTCGAATCCGACCTCGTCGAAGGGCTCGGTCGCTCGCCGGACGTCGTACTCGGCAGCCCACCCCACGCCAGGGTCGTCGCCGGGGGCGGTGAAGCGGAGCTCGACGGTGTCGGGCGCGCTCGACACCTCGCGAACGGCGAGCTCGGCGAGCCCGGCGAAATGGAAGCCAGACGGATGACGATAGGAGGTGAGGACGCGCAGGCGCACCCAGCCAGCCCAGATCGGCGCAAAGGCAACGGACAACAGTTGTTGCTCGAAAACCGCCTCGACGCCACGCATGCCACCGACTGCCACCCAACTCGAGCCATCGGCAGAAACGTCGAGGTCGAAGTCGATGGGGAAGAACTCGGGATAGACCGCGCTCGGAAGCAGCGCGATCCGATCGACGAAGAACGACGTGGAGAGCTCGACGATCAAGTGCTCTTCCTCGGGAACGAATCGGCCAGGGGTGATCCAGGCAGTGTCGGGGCTGCCGTCGTAGGCATTCTCGGCCTCGTAGTAGCTCGATAGCTCACCGCTCGCTGCCGCGACCGACCCGGTGGCAATGCTTCCGGGGATGGGGCTGGCAACGAGATCGACGACCTGCGGCGGCGCCATGAGGTCGTGCGGTGCCGCGCTGACCTCCGTGGACGGGGCGCTGGCGTTGCCAGACCGGTCGAAGGCGTGGACGACGAAGTAATAGGTGACGCCGTTTTCCAGATCGCGCAGATACGCCGTGGTCTCCTCGGGGGGTAGCTGGAGCTCGAGCTGATAGCTGCCGCTGGCAGTGCCCCAGCGAAGCTGGTAGCCGGCCAAGTCCTCCTCGCTGTTCGCCTCCCAGGAAACAGTGAGGTCACTGCGTTCGCCCACAGCCACGCTCACCCCGGCTGGAGGTGCCGGCGGATCGCCGTCGGCTATCACCATGTTCTGGGCGTTGATCCTGCCATTCGCCACTACCTTGCCCTCGAGAGCAGCGGAGGGATCGCTGGTGGCGATGAGCTTCTCCTTCACCACGTCGAAGGTAGCGTCGGGATGGAGGGCATAGTAGAGCGCAACCACGCCGGAGACGTGAGGCGCTGCCATGGACGTGCCACTCCAGGAGGCGTAGTTTCCGCCGGGCAGCGTACTGAGGATCGATTGACCAGGCGCCGCCACGTGTACCGTCGTCGCTCCGTAGTTGGAGAAGTAGGCCAGCGAATCCGAGGTCGGCGTCACCGCGGCAACAGCCACCACGTTTGGCTTGGGGATGCCTGCCGGATAGAACGTGTAGCGGTCGTTGTCGGTCGCCGAGTTGCCGGCGGCCGCCACCAACATGCCCCCGGCTTCGGCCAGCTTCTGCGCTGCATCGTCGAGGTAGGAAGAAGCGCAGGCGCAACCCCAGCTGGCGTTGACCACCTTGGCGTTCATCTTGGCGGCGTAGAGCAGGCTCTGGGCGCCCGCCCACAGACTGCCACTGCCGCTCGCGCCGAGGAACTTGACCGGCAGCACTTTCACCTTCCAGCTCACTCCGACCACGCCGATCCCATTGTTTCCCACTGCGCCGATCGTGCCGGAGACGTGGGTGCCGTGACCGTGGTCGTCGCGCGGGTCGGCGTCGTTGTTGGCGAAATCCCAGCCACGCACGTCGTCGACGAAGCCGTTGCCATCGTCGTCACGACCATTGCCCGGCACCTCGCCCTCGTTCACGAACATGTTGGCGGCGAGATCGGGGTGAGCATAGTCGACACCCGTATCGCTCACCGCCACGATCACCTGGCTCGAGCCGCTCGTCACGTTCCAGGCTGCTGGCGCGGCAATGCGCGTCATTCCCCAGAGCGAGCTGTAGTAGCTATCGTTGGGCGTCGCCGTGTGCTCGACAACGAAGTTGGGCTCCGCCTTCTCGACCAGGCTCTCTCTCTCCAGGTACTCGATGGCTTGGTCGGTATTGATGTCGTCGGGAAGGAGAATCCGCACATAGCCCAGCTCGGTGGTCAGCGGGCTATCGTCGTCAACCACCCTGCCGCCAATCGCTGCCAGAGCCGCGGCCAGCTCCAGCTCATTCTCGGCGGACGGACGGATGATCACCTCGTGCATGAGGTACTTCACTGCCACCCTCTCCTTGTCCATCTCCACCTCGGGAACGGACGACTCCGCCGCGCAGGAGGCAAGACCCGAGACGAGTAGCAGCGAAGTGACAAAAGCAGCTCCAGTGTAGGGAAGACGTCGGCATAGCGTGCTGGCCATTGTTCTTTTCCTTGGAGGTAGCTGGGGTAGGAGATCGACGTGACTCGAACGAACTTGAGAGATCGCCCACAGACTAGACGAGACGAAACAGCAGTCTGACCCTTGGGCTTTTGATACAACGCGGGACATCGCTTGCACCGGCAGCAGGCGCAATGCAGGAGTCATACCGACTGATCATTCTCGGTCCCTATCCTCGAAAGCTCGCCAAATCATGAAGCTCGCCGACCGCAAGGCAGCGCCGGACCGAGCAAGCTGAGCATGGCTCTGCTCAACTGAGCACACGCCTGCCCAACCTTTGGTCGTGATGCCTCACCGAGCCTCCGTCTTCGGGCGAGCGCCCTTGGAAGTAGCCACACAACGGTGAGAGGACGGCGGCGGGCTGAGCGCTGGCATGCCTTCCTGCCATACTACTGGCACGTTGTTCCAGACGTCGGAGAGGAGCTCGCAGTAGTCCTGGTAGAGCGCGGCAAGGTCGATCGCCCGGTAGTCGCCGACCTCAGTGGCGGCGTAGAGACGGCGAGACTCGCGGTCGACGAGAAGGTGGGCAATCGGGCCGTGCAGCTTGAAGTTGAGCAGCCGTTTGCCGCTCTGCAAGCTCCAGATGCCAAGATGACCGCTCGCATAGCCCACTATCACGGTCTGGCGTGGTCCTTCGACGATCTTCTCTACTGGGTACGGCTCCGTCTCCTCGAAGCCGAATCCCAATCTTGCAGCGCCGGGATCAATCGGCCGGAGCTCGATATCACCAGCATCATAGCCAACTGCCAGCAGCCGACCGCCGTCGGCAATGCCGAGCGCGCTCGCGCCCTGCTCGACCGTCACTCTGGTCAGCTCATTGCCGTTCTCGTCGAGCACCAGCACCTGCTCGTCGCTGGCAACAAGAATGCGACCTGCTCGGAAGGCCACGGCGCTCGCCTTGTCCGCCAGCTCGTGCATGACACCGACGGTGTTGGCAACGGATCCGCCGCTCGTGGCCGCTCCAAGCGTGGCAGGACTCGGAAGCAAGAACACCCGACCGGCAGCCAGTACCAGGCAGCCGTTCCTGGTGGCGTCG
>JAZDLZ010000248.1:0-2678 GCA_043801535.1 Pseudomonadota bacterium | reverse complement strand
GCCTTGACTGCGAGCCGACGTCGCTGGTCGTCGGTGAGGTGGACGCGCTGCTTGCCGAGTTGCTTCTTCGCCCAGCAAACCGCTATCGGTTTCGCTGGACTTTTTTTCATGCCGCAAGCAGTCGGAAATCGTTCTTGACCTGCCACGCGGTGGCGAACGAGCCGTAGGTCTTGCGCGCAAGTTCGGCAGCCGACAGAGAAGGATTGGCGTCGAGCGCGGCCCACATGTCGGCGCGATAGCTCGGCCCCATCAACACGCGCTGGCGGTAGCCGCGATGACGTCGCGCGAGCTCCGGCGGCGCGAGCACGTCATGTTTTCGATCGCGCAGCACGCCCGCGGGCACGCGCAGACAGGTCGAGGCAAAACGTTCGTCTTCGCCACTACGCTTCACCTGGAAGTCGGTACCCACCCGCAACAGATCGACGCGTGGACCGCGATACAAGCGAGCCAAACGAGCAAAGCGCCGGTCCTTGTGCAGCCACTTGGCCACTGCGGACCAAAAGGCCCAGACACGCGATGACTCGTGCGCAGCCACTGCACGAGTCAGGCGATCGACATTGACCCACGTCGAGTGCACGCCGAGCCAGGTCGTGAGCAGCGCGAGAACGCGCAGGTCGTCGTGCTCGACGCCCTCGACCGCAGCTCCGAGTAATGCATCTTCGATGTTTGGGTCTGACGTGGCCTTCGACGCCAGGCTGATTCCGATGCCAACGAGGGCCCGGGTCAACTCGTCGCCGCTGAGCAGCGCCGCCGTCGCCACCTGACGTCTATACGCCATGACCAAGCCTCCGGCGCAAATCGTCGAGGGTCGCGCGCGTATGCGCAGGCCGCCAGTCGGGATTGATGTCCTGGGCTTCGAGCCAGGGTGCTATTTCTACAAGCTCGGCGACCGTGGGTGCCAGGGCGAGGCAGTCGGCGAGATCGGTGCCGCGATCGCAGAGCACAAAGAGTTTGCTGCGCAACAGGTCGAGCCGACCAAGACTGCGCAGCGTCACCGCGTCGCCCTCGTACGCGAGTTGGAGCCGTTGCATCCAGCCCGCGGGCAATACGTCGGACAGCGACGACGGGCCGTTGTTGAGCCACTCGTCCTGTAGTGTGTCGCCCTGCTGTCGACGAAGAATTGCGAGCTCGCGCGCGGCCGCGTTGATCTCGGGTGGCAACTGTGGGTGAAGAATGTCGCAGTCGCGAGTCTGCCGGGACACGACATCGAGCAACCCGAGCGCGGTGCCGCCGATGACCACGGCGTCCAGTACGAGCCCGCGCTCGGACAGAAAGGCATCGAATGCGGCAATGGTTTCTCTGGGCTTCAGCGGGTATCAATATAACCGATACTTGGCTTGCTGTCAAATCGAGCAATTCAAGACTCGAGGCAAACCGGTGAGGAGCCGTCGCAGAATAACTTGAACAAGTGTCGGCGCTGAGGCGCCCGGATGGCAAGGAGCGAGGAGGGCGCATACTCTCGGTATGTGAAGGGGGGCCCCGTCGAGAGGTCGGGCTGCCGTCTACCCGACCTGGAACAGCCCCCCCGATACGGTTCACACCCGAATAGGCGGCCGGAATCCCGGATCAAATCAATCGAAGACTCCGGGGTTTGTCAGGAGCTGTCATGGCAAGAAAGCCAGCCTCGACGAAGGGAAGCTTCTCAAGAAATGGTGACACGTGTTCTCGATGATCCCTTGCGAAGGTCGCTCTTGTTGGCCATCTGCTGCTGCTGCTGTTGCTGCGCTACTGAATGACCGCCTGATGCAGCAGCGGAAGTAGGGATGGCGGCGTGGGAAGACGTCTTGTCGAAACCGGCCAATGGATCGCGGTCATCGCTGGGCGCCGTGCCGTCGCCGCGCAGGGCGAGGCTATTGCTGCTTGCCCGTGGAGTCGCGGCACGCTGGCGACTCGCCTCTTTCTCGACCCTGTCTGGCAGATGTTCGCTACTGGAAGCTCCAGCTGGTACCATTCCCGCCGGGAATTGCCAGAGGAGAGCGTGATGGAGCTCAATATCACCAATCTTTCCAAACGGTACCAGAATGGCACACAGGCACTGGCGGACGTCTCGTTGCAGATTCGGCCAGGCATGTTCGGCCTTCTCGGACCCAATGGAGCGGGCAAATCGACGCTCATGCGCACCCTGGCGACGCTCCAGGAAGCGGATTCCGGCCAAGCCTTCCTTGGCCCAATCAACGTCCTCAAAGACAAGGCCGGTGTTCGCCGTCTCCTTGGCTATCTGCCTCAGGAATTCGGTCTCTACCCGAAGGCCACCGCCAGCGAGCTTCTCGACCATCTCGCATCGCTCAAGGGCATTTCCAGACGTGCCGAGAGAATAGCTCTGGTGGAAAACCTGTTGCGCCGCACCAATCTTCACCAAGTTCGCCACCACAAGCTCGGAACGTTCTCGGGCGGCATGAAGCAGCGGTTTGGCATTGCCCAGGCGCTTCTCGGCGATCCCAAGCTCCTCATTGTCGACGAGCCGACTGCCGGTCTCGATCCCCAGGAGAGGATGCGGTTCCTCAATCTGCTCGCCGATATCGGCGAGGACGTCGTGGTGATTCTGTCCACTCACATCGTCGCCGACGTCAGTGACATGTGCCGGCAAAGGGCGATCATCGCCGATGGCCGGGTGGTTCGCGAGGGCGAGCCGCTGGCGCTCACCAAACGACTCGAGGGGAAGGTCTGGAAGAAGCTGA
>JAZDLZ010000234.1:0-3782 GCA_043801535.1 Pseudomonadota bacterium | reverse complement strand
CAGCGTGGCTTCGCCGCGCGGAGCGAGTCGCGGCGCTGCACCAGTTTGGTGGTCGCCCGGGAGATGACGCGCCGCGGTCCCCCTCCTCGGAGAGGAGGGGCGGAGGGGTGGTCTTGAGGCGCGCTAGCGCCGGATCAGGGGAACAGGTAGTGGGTTGCGTCGGCGAGGTCCATCCTGAGACCCGCGAGCGATTCGGTATCGATCGGCCGTGCTTTGCGTTCGAGATCGACCTGGAGCGGCTGCCCAAGCTCGAGCCAGCGCGGTTCCAGCCGATCCGACGGTTCCCGGCGGTGGTGCGTGACGTTTCCTTCTTCGTCGACGAGAATCTGCCGGCAGATCGAGTGCGCGATCTCGCCTTGGGCATGCAGGTTGCGAACCTCGAGAGCGTGCGAGTCTTGGAAGACTACCGCGAGCAAGGCAGGGTTCCGCCAGGAAAGAAGGGGATGCTTTGGCAAATGACCTATCGGGCGCTCGAGCGCACGCTTACCGACGAAGAAGTAGACGGAGCGCACGAACGGCTGGTGGCTGGCCTGCTGGCGGGAATCGACGCCGAGCGCCGCTAGAGATTTCGGGCAGTTATTGACATGGTCACTTTGGCCAGCTATAAGAAACCAAGACCTCGATCATCGGGTGAAGCGAAGAATGGCGCGAATGACCAAGGCCGACATAGTCGAGAGCGTCTACGTTTCCGTGGGCGGTTTCTCAAAGAAGGAGGCCACCGAGATTGTTGAGGCGGTCTTCGACACCATAAAAGAGACACTAGAGCGAGGAGACAAGATCAAGATTTCCGGGTTCGGAAATTTCGTGGTCCGCCGCAAGAGCCCGCGGATCGGTCGCAATCCACAGACCGGCAAGGAAATCACGATCTCGGAGAGGCGAGTTCTCACTTTCAAGCCCAGTCAGGTGTTGAAAAACATCCTGAACGGCGTGGAAGTGGAAGGTGAGCAGCACCCTGAATCGTAGCACTTCGTGGCGTTGCGCCGCCTGCCTTTCCCTGTCTTCCAGAGTCTGGTGCGTTGAGCAGAGTCTGGTGCGTTGAGGCGCCGGTGCAGCACGGCACGCTGTTTCGCGCCCGAGCGTCTTTCTTGGGCTGAGGATTGCGGGATGATTCCCGACAAGCAGTATTTCAAGATCGGCGAAGTGGCTCGCATTGTGGGAGTGCAGTCCTCGGTCTTGCGTTTCTGGGAGACCGAGTTCCAGTCGATTCGCCCGGCCAAGTCGCGCGGCAATCAGCGCGTCTACAGTAGGCAGCACGTCTTCCGGCTATTGCAGATCAAGAAGCTGCTGTACGAGCAGAAGTACACGATCGCCGGTGCTCGCCAGTGGTTGCTGCGGGAGCACGCCGGGCAGAAGGTAGCCGGAGATGAAGCAGCAGCGAGCTCGGCCGAACAGTCCGAACAGTCCGAACAGAAAAGACAGCCCGAACAGCCCGGGCAGCAAGGAGGCGACGGCACAGCGAGCTGCTGCACGGAACAACGCGCGGCCGATGTCCTCAAACGAGTTCGAAAAGAGCTCGAAGAGCTCTTGCAGCTTGTTGGCGAATAGGGTAAAGAACCAGAGCACAGCGAATCGGGGCGTGGCGCAGCCTGGTTAGCGCACCTGACTGGGGGTCAGGGGGTCGCTGGTTCAAATCCAGTCGCCCCGACCGGCAAGCATCAGCGTTGCTGACGCTTCAACTTGAAACCACTAATCATCCTATCCAATGACGATGGTATCCAAGCCATCGGTCTGTGCCTATTGGCCGAGCGAATGGCTGCTGTCGGCGAGGTGCTCGTTGTTGCTCCAGATCGCGAGCGATCCGCCGCCAGCCATGCAGTGACGCTGGACCATCCTCTCCGGGCAAGAGAGCAGAAGCCTGGCTTCTTCGCAGTCGACGGCACGCCGGCCGATTGCATCTATCTGGCGCTCCTCCATCTGGCGCCGAGGACTCCTTCGCTGGTGGTGAGCGGCATCAACCGGGGCTATAACCTTGGTTCCGATTTTTTCTATAGCGGCACAGTGGCGGCGGCGGTCGAGGCCTCGCTCCGAGGAGTCGCCTCTTTTGCCGTGTCGCTCGAGGCCAGACGAGAGGCCAGACGAGAGGCCAGACGAGAGGCTGGGCAGAGTGTTGGGCCAGAGATCGGACTCCTTCACGCGGAACCGTTGCTCAATGGGCCCGCTACGATCGGGCATGGGCACGTATTCGAGCACGAGCACGAGAATGGGCACGAGCACGAGTCGAGCGCGGCTGTAGGATCGGCAGTTGGCACGAAGCCCAGCGGGCCAGAGATGGAATCGGTGGCGGGACCGGCGGATAGCCTGGCAGCGGCCGCTGATTTCGCGGCAGCGTTGGCACAGGCAGTACTGGTGCGTGGCTTGCCGAGCAGAAGCCTCCTCAATGTCAATGTTCCCAATCATGGTCCGATCCGGGGCTATTCCTACACTCGCCTGGGGAAGCGGGTGTACCGCGACCAAGTAGAAGAGCGGATGGATCTGCGCGGCCAGCGTTACTACTGGATTGGCGGACCGGCTATCGAGTCGTCAGACGGGTGGGCAGCCAAGCCGCACGATGCTGCCGAATCGGATGTTGTGGCAGTAAGGCACTCCTTGATTTCCGTTACCCCGATTCATCTCGATCTGACCAATCATGGGCTATTGGAAACTTTGTCAGATTGGACACTGCCCGGCTTCTCCTACGTTCAGAGCCCGGCCCGCGGACTGTGCCCTCGGCCATCGAGGGCGTATGGTCAGGAGTCGATGGTTCTCGACTCGGATTCGGGTTCTGGCTCGGATTCGACGGCCAGTGATCGTCTGGATGTCGGCACGGAGGAGCACGGCCATCGGGTGCCAACAGGTCGAGCCGACACCGATTCGGCAACTTTCCAGGCAGATCTCGGGAGCGAACGTAAGCGAGAGGAGAAACAGTGAGGAATGGCACTGAGAGTGACGGGGCCAGGCGGCAGATGGTCGAGGAACAACTCATCGCTCGGGGAGTGAGCGACGATCGGGTCATCGCTGCCGTGCGCGAGCTGCCCCGGGAAGCTTTCCTCGACGAGGAGCAAGAATGCCACGCCTATGAGGACCGACCGCTAGGGATAGGTCACGGGCAAACGATTTCGCAACCATTCATCGCTGCTCACATGTGCGAGCTCTGCGAGCTTTCAGGCGGAGAGCGGGTGCTCGAGGTTGGAGCAGGGTGCGGCTATGTTGCCGGCCTGCTGGCGGCACTTGCTCGGGAGGTGTTCGCCGTCGAGATCGTTGCAGCACTTGCCCAGCGAGCGCGAGCGAATCTGGCCGTTCTCGGGATCGACAACGTACGGATAGAATCTCTCGATGGCACTCTCGGTTGGCCAGAGCACGCCCCGTACGACGTCATTCTCGTCTCGGCGGGCGCACCCGAGGTGCCACCGTTGCTGCTCCATCAGCTTGCTGATCCTGGACGATTGGTCATGCCGGTGGGTTCCCGCGAAAGACAGCGATTGATTGTGGTGAATAGGCGTGGCGATAGCCTGGAAACGAACAACGACATCGCCGTTCGTTTTGTCGACCTGACCGGTCGGTATGGATGCGGCAGTGGCGGTACTGCGAAAGCGTAGGCAGCGCCGATCGTTGTGATGTCGAGGTGAAAGAAGGAAAAAGGAAGAAGGAAGAAGGAAAAAGGATGAGCACCCAGCACGCTATCGAATCAATCAGGGCGCATGTCAGAGACGTGCCGGATTTTCCCAAGCCGGGCATTGTGTTCAAGGACATTACTCCGCTCCTTGCCCACCCGGAGTGGTTCGGAAAAACGGTATCGCTGCTCG
>JAZDLZ010000232.1:0-2957 GCA_043801535.1 Pseudomonadota bacterium | reverse complement strand
GGAGCAGCGCAGCAGAAGAGCGATTCTCATCGAGCGGATTCTACGGCAGCACAGATTCGAAACCGACCGGCGCGTCGACCTGGTCAATGCTCGAATACGTCATCTGCCCGCAGCTTCGATGGAGGAACGGCTGGTGCTGCTGGGGTTGCTGACGGAATACGTCAACCACCTGGACATGTCCCTGGTCTCGGATCGGGTTCTCGACGAATACGAGCACGCTTTTCTCGCTGGCAACTACGGCTACGGGAGGGCTGAGCATGCGCCTGCCTGAACTGGACAACTCCAACCCCTACCAGCGCCTGCGCGGACAGATGCTGATCGTGCTCCTGCTCTTTGGGTTGATACCGCTCGTCGTGGCGGGTGGCGCCGGTTTTCTCGCCTATCAGCAGGAGAACGAAGCACGTACTCGCAATGTTCTCGAGTCGATGGTCAAGAACCGCAAGGCGACGATCGATCTCTTCCTGGAGGAGAAGCTCCGCCAACTCGAGCTTGCTGGCGCTTCGCTCTCGGTCGAGCAACTCTCTCGTCCCGAGCTGCTCGAGTCGATCCGCGACTGCATGCGACGGGACGACGGCGGCATTGTCGATTTGGGATTGATTTCCGAACAAGGCAAACACCTTGCGTACATCGGTCCATACTCTCTTCAGGATCGCGACTACCACGACGAGCCGTGGTTCAAAGAGGTCATGGTCCGCGGCCGCCACCAGAGCGATGTGTTTCTCGGCTTCCGTCGTTTTCCCCATATGGTCATGGCGGTCAAGAAACGAGAGGCCGGCCACAGCTTCGTCCTCCGGGTCACCATCGACACCGATCGGCTCAGTCAACTAGTACGAGAAGGCGGCCTCGAATCCGGCGCCGACGTGTTCATCCTCAACCGCACCAGTGAACTCCAGACCCACCACTCGCACCAGCAGCGCCTCATGGAGAAATCAGACTTGGGGATCATCTCGCCTCACTCGGGCGTCCGCGTCGTCGAACAGGTGCACGGTCGACAGAACGAGCTCGTCGCCACCGCATGGCTACACGGGGACTCCTGGGCGCTGGTGGCACGTCAACGAGTGCCGGGATACTCTGCCCTGCTGGGGGCCCATCCAGGAGTCATCTTCGTCTTTGTCCTCGGCTTGATCGCCATTCCAGTCCTTTCCTACTTGATCGCCAGGCACCGGCTCCGTCAGATCCGCGGGCTCGAAGCCGAGCACGCCGCTCTATTCGAATCGGCCGCCCAGTCGCAAAAAATGGCAGCGATCGGCCGCCTGGCTGCCGGCATTGCCCACGAGATCAACAATCCCCTCGCTGTCATCCATGCTCAGGTGGGAGTGCTCACCGACCGCCTCGACGAGGAGGAACAGGCTTCGTCGCTGGTGGTGGAGCTCCGAGAGAGGCTGCGCAAGATAACTGCCCAGGTGGATCGCGGTCGCAAAGTCACCCACCGCTTGCTTGGATTCTCGCGGCGCGTCGGTCCAGACGAGGAGCCAGTGGATGTGCAGGCGGCCCTCGAAGAGACCATCGCTTTCGTCGAAAAAGACGCCGAATCATCGCAAATCCGCCTGGTGCGAAGCTACGATCCCGAGGTGCCGATCATTCGCAGCAGCCTCTCGCAGATGCAGCAGGTGTTTCTCAACCTGATCAACAATGCCATGGACGCGCTCGCGCGGACTCCAGCGCGGCTCGCACCTGGCGCGAGCGGTGATTCCGAGCCTCTGCCGGGTGGCACCAAGGACGGAGAAATCCAGCTTGCCATCGCGAAGGACGAGAACGCCGTGCTGGTTCGCATCGCCGACAACGGTCCCGGCATCGCCGAGACGGATCTGGCCCACGTCTTCGAGCCGTTCTTCTCGACCAAAGGTTCCACCCACAACGGACTCGGCCTGGCGATATGTCGCGAAATCATGCGGGGCCTGGGCGGACGCATCGAAGTCCGCAGCAAGCTCGGCGAAGGAACAACTTTCAACTTGTGGTTTCCCTTCGAGATCGGAAGGTCAGCTCGCTCCGACTCTTCCATCGGTCCAGCCACCGGAGGAGAGTCGATGATGGGGGCCGGCCGACTTGTTCAGGGGAAGGAGGTACCTGGTGCCTGACATTAGGCTCTTGCTGGTTGACGATGAGGTCGAGTTCTTGGAGCCAATGGCAAAGCGGCTCGAGCGACGGGGCATTGCCTGCACCAAGGCGGCTTGCGGCGAAGAGGCGCTCGCTGCCCTGGCCAGCGGCGACTACCATTGCGCGGTGGTTGACGTGAAAATGCCCGGCATGGACGGGCTCGAGCTCCTTCGCCGGATGAGAAGACAGTGGCCAAACGTCGCCGTAGTCCTGCTCACTGGTCACGCTTCCGTCGAGCTTGGAGTCAAAGGCATGGAAATGGGGGCATTCGAATACCTGCTGAAGCCAGCAGAGCTCGACGAGCTCCTCGACACCATCAAACGGGCGGCTGGCAAGATCTAGATGGATCGTTTCTTCAAGTGGTTGCGCTCGCTAGCGTCGGGTGGCCAAGCCAAGGCTCACGGTCGAGGTCGAGATCGGCCGGGCCCGAATGCCGCCAGCTTGCCGCGCATTCCCTTCAAGCTGCGCTACGGCTACTTTCGCGAGATCCTCGCCGCCAACGACCGTATCCTCGAATTGATCGCCGACGTAGAAGACAAGCTGTCCGGGGAGCGGGTCTTTGGCATGGCCGAGCTGCGCTCCAGCCTCGAAGCGGCAACCTTGGCAGCTTTCGTCATCGCCAAGAACTTGAACCTGATCTCGGCGAACAGACACACCGGGCTCTACGACTCGCTCGAACGGATCGACCGCCAGATTCGCGAGGAGCTGGGCCTGCGAACGAAGGACTCCAAGGCGGCGTCAGTAGTGCCGCTCGCCGTTGCCAATCGCCAGCTCATCGACGCAGTGGGCGGCAAGATGGCCAACCTCGCCGAGGTCAAGCGACTCGGACTGGCAGTGCCCGACGGGTTTGTCATCACCAC
>JAZDLZ010000210.1:0-6778 GCA_043801535.1 Pseudomonadota bacterium | reverse complement strand
ATTGGGTGTCCGATGCTGACCGCGATCGCCGAATCGATCCGGACGAAATCGCTACCCTGTTGTTCTATCCGCGAACAGAGAGCTGGCCGCGAGCGGAACGCTGGGTGGAGAACGGAAGCTTCACCAAGGCTTTCACCGAATCCTACCGGAAAATCACGAGCTGGGCAGGTCTGCCGCCGTTGCCAGGCGGCCTGGCTTCGGCAGAGTTGCAGCGCCGGGCTCTCGTCGTGGAAGACCTCGACCAAGGAAAGGCTACTCTGGTTCGTGGCGACTTCCGTTCGGCCGCCACCGAAGAGAAGCAATTCGTGACCCACATGGTCGCAGCCGCGGCGCTCATCGATCGGCTGTTCGCGCGGCAGCACGGGCTGGAGAGTGTCGTCGCGCAGGTGCCAGCAGACGATCCGGCCAGCCAGAGTATGTTCAGACGAAACTGGGGAGCGCGTTGTGCTGGACCGAAGACCGAGAGAATCCCTGCCTGCTCGGCAATCCCCGGGGCGCCCGCCATTCCGAACGACGTCTATCCTGCCAGTATCCAGCAAGGAATCGGCTATTGCCGAGACCTGGAGCAGCGTCCCGACGCGGCACAGTTGCTGGCACCTTTTGGCGTCGTCAGAGAGAAAGATGGCAAGCTCGAAGCGGTCCCCTACAACATCGCCTACGCCGACCTGATGGAGAAAGTGGCAGCAGAGCTCGACGCTGCTGCCAAGGTCTTGAGCGATCCCAAGGAGCAGCCCCTTCGCGCCTACCTCGCTGCTGCTGCCCAAGGCTTCCGCAGCAACGACTGGCTAGCGGCAGACGAGGCGTGGGCACGCATGTCTGCCGACAATTCGAAGTGGTACCTGCGCATCGCCCCCGACGAAGTGTATTGGGAACCTTGTAACCACAAGGCGGGTTTCCACATGTCGTTTGGCCGGATCAATCCGGAGTCGAAGGAATGGCAGGACAGGCTCGTACCTGTTCAGCAAGAGATGGAGAACGCTCTCGCAGCCATCACCGGTCCCCCGTACAAACCCCACAAGGTCACTTTTCATCTGCCGGATTTCGTCGACATCGTGCTCAACGCTGGTGACTCGCGCGATCCCATCGGCGGTACCACTGGCCAGAGTCTGCCCAATTGGGGGCCGGTGGCTCGCGAGGGCAGAGGGCGGACTGTCGCCATGAGCAACCTCTATACCGACCAGGACAGCCTCGATGATTGGATGGACCGTGGCCAATCGCTGCTGACCAGCGAGGCGCTCGAGGTGTTCAAACCGGCGCCGATCCGCATGCTGGTACCAACGATTCTTCACGAGGCCGCCCACAACCTCGGGCCGACTCACGAGTACCGGATTGGCGGCAAGACCGATGCCCAACTATTCGGTGGAGCGCTCTGTTCTACCGTGGAAGAGCTAAAGGCGCAGACTGGTGCCCTGTGGTTGATCGGTTTCCTGAAGAAGCGCGGATTGATGGATGCCGAAAAAGCGAACCATGCCTACGTGGCTTCGATCATCTGGGCGCTCGACCACGTAGCCCGCGGCATGTACAACGACCTCGGGCAACCCAAGAACTACAGTCAGCTTGCCGCCATTCAGCTCGGCTTCTTCATCGAGGAAGGAGTGCTCGTCTTCGACGCAGAGAAGCTCGCCGCCAATGGCCAGGACAAGGGGGTGTTCGACCTGCAAATCGAGAAGCTCGGTCCTGCTATCGAGAAGCTGATGAAGCTAGTTGGCGAGATCAAGGCCAAAGGCGACCGAACAGCGGCCGAGACCCTCGTCGAGAAGTACGTGCGTGGAACCATTGTGCCTCACCGACTGATCGCCGAACGGATCCTCCGCTATCCGAAAGCGAACTTCGTCTACGCCATCGACTTGTAAAACCTGCCGCGTCGTTCCTGTTCGGGCAGTCTCAGGATCTCGGGATGGCTGGGCCGGGGCCCGGCAATTGCATTTTCGTCTGTCCATGCAGCGATCTTCATCGTGGCCAGCGAAGACGGCAGCCGTGCTCACCGCCATCTTGGGGATGGTTGGAGGATGCGCGGCCGGCCAGGGTTTTTTTCGACCAACCGAGCGGGTGGTTGCAGAGGGTCCGCAGGGAGAGCCAGCAGCATCCTATGAGCTCCGAGGGAGGGAAGGCGAGATAGCCCAGGTCAATGTCTGGTCGGAAGGAGCCTATCGCTCCCGTCTCGACGGTGGGGAAGCAACGGTAGTCCGCCTCGGGCTGGAGGTGCAGAACGTTGGTACCGAGCCAATCGAGCTGCGAGGCGAGGATCTTCTACTCGAGCAAGTCCGTGTCGACGGCGGGATTGGAGACGCGCGTCTCTTGAGCCTTCGTCCCAGCGATCGAGGAGGAACCACGATTCCATCCGAAGACGTCCGCAGCTTCGATCTCTACTTCGCGGTTCCGAGAGCGGTCGATCCAGACGACCTCACCTCGTTCCGTCTGCGCTGGACTCTCGAGGCTGGCGGGCGCCGCTACGTGCAGTTCACTCCCTTTGTCCAAGACAAAGTCAGGGATGTCTATGCATACGCCTACCCCAATCCCATTCCGTTGTATCCCTACACTCCCATTTTCGGGTACTACGATCCGTACCTCTACGATCCGTTCTTTCCGTCGAGAGTCTATATCCACCGCGTGCCGGTGAGGCGCATCGTGATCGTCCGGCATTCGCGCCGGTGAGGTTCCGGCGCATCTCGTCAGGTCTAGATATTCCGTCAGCCCAAATCGCTTGAAAATCTAGTATGTTGATGGGCAGTGAGGACTCTACTCCATGAAATCACAGGAGAAATCCGTCCTGGCGCATGGGGAAGTTCGGTCTAGCCCGTTGACCGATCGGGACACACTCAAAAAAACAGCCGGTAGCCGACCAGGCAATCGAGGGCAGTTGTCTGCACTTCGCCGGTAATGAGGTGAGGCAGGTCGGAGCCGCCGACCGCAGTGGTAACCGTCACGGCGCCGGGACCGAGGCGAAGCTCACCCCCAATCGCGATCACACCGCCAATGCGGACCGACATCTCCCGGTTCTCGAGAAAAGACGCGCCGCCTGCACTTCCGTTGGTCAGAGTCTCGAGGAAGTAGGAGCGCATTCCCATAGCGCCGAAGAGATTGAAGCGAGACTCGACGGGCAGAAGACGCCACTGCCCACCCACGGTGACAACGAGCTCGCGCTGGGTGGTGCTGGTCTGGTAGTCGCTCGCCGGGAGACGGGGATCGGTCGCTTCGTGGTCGACCGGTGGGTGAGCAACCCCGACGGTCACGAATGCCGAGAGGTTACGCCACATGGCATAGCCCCCTTCGAGGTAGACGGCCGGCGCAGTGCCAAGGTCGCTGGTGATCTGCGGCAGGGCGACGCCGGCGTGGAGGCCGAGCTGAATCCTCTTGGCTGGCTCGGCGCGGGCTGGGCTCGTCGGGGCGGCCGGAGCGGAGGCGGCGGAGGCGGCGGTCGCAATGGCGGTCATTGTGGCGGTCGCGGTGACAGTCGCGATGACAGTGGCGACAACGATAGTAGCTCGACGCATGGCGTTTCTCCTTCGCGACTGGCTAGAGGTTGGTCATTTCGGTGGAGGTGCTGGCGAGCGAGGGCTCGTCGGTCGCGCCGCCAATGAGGAACACGAAGCCGCTCTCCCAGGCGGTGGCGTGGAGGTCGCGCCCGAGGAGCGTGGAGATGCCGGCGTTCCAGTTCTTCACCTGGGGAGGATTGGGCGTACAGCTTGCCTCGCCCGCAGCCCCATTGCATATCTTTCCCGACTTGCCGCCTTTGGTCGGAGTGCCGCCGCCGCCGAAAAAGTAGATGTAGTTGGCAGCCACCGTGTATCCATAGCCGCCCCCCATGCCGCTGTTCGTGACCGGGAACACCTGATTGATGCGACCGTCGTTGAACGTGCCGTCGGAGGCAGCGGCGGTGTCGATCTGGAAGGCGGTGATCTCGGAGACATCGCTACCCGCCGCATCGACACCGGTGAGGGCGTAGAACCAGGCGTGGCCGGCGGGAGTTGCGGTGGCCCGAGTGCGGTCGATCCAGACCGCGCCGAGCTGCCACCGGCCGGTCGGCAGGCTGGCGCTGGCTGGCGCGAAGGCGGAGATGGCCTGAGAGTTCGATGCGGCAGTCGTCAAGGTGGCAAGCTCGATGGTGCTCTGGGCTGTGGTGCCGCCAGCATCCAGACCGCCGATGACGTAGAGGTAGGCTCGCGTCGGATCACCGGGATCGGGAACAGCGACGACACCCGCACCCTGGCGCGCCACGCCGAGGGGTCCGACTTCGTGCCAGGTGCCGAGCGATCCGAGTGGCATCGGGGTCGCAACGCCGATGGTCAAGGTGCCGTTGTCGGTGAACTGCTCGATGGCAGCACCGGTCGCCACCATCTCGGCCAGCAGCCGCTCCGCGCCCGAGCTCATTCCGGGAGTCGGAGTGCGATAGATCCGATAGGCAGCGGCATGAGGCACGGACGTCCAGAAGAGGGTAAGGCTGGATGCGAAGCCGGTGAAGGAGGGGAGCTCGACCACCAGCGGCTCGCTGGCCAGCGCCTCGCCGCCAGGGTTGTTGGGATCGCTGCCGTCGAGAACCGCTGCCACCCGGTAGTACCAAATACCGGCGTCCAGCCCGCCAGCCTCGCGGAGAGCGATGTCCAGATCCAGAATCTCGGGAGCCTCGAAAGGATCGAGCAGATAGGCGCGGAGCACGCTGGCGCTGGCGCTGGTGCCACCGTCGACATTGCCGCCGGGCAGATAGACGAACCGGCCGATCACGGCCGCTGCCGTGAAGGAGCGCCCGGCCGGCAGGGAGCTCCGCTGGAGCTCCCAGGCTTCGAGGTTGCCGTAGGCATCGACCTTGACCGCCTCGACGCTGGAATGCCGGGTCGGAGTGGCCACGTTGCCGTCGTCGCCACCGATGGCGAAGAGGTAGCGCTCGAGGGCGTTCATGCGCACGGCGGCGGCGGCGGCGGCCCGCCGGCCGACGAGCATGGACGGGCTGGGACGGAAAGCGTTGGGGTTCGCCGACGGACCGGTGAGCTGCAGAGCAGAGAGCTCGGCCCAGGTGTTGTCGGCAACATTGGTGACGCGGACGACACACGCGGCTCCGACCGGAATGCCGGCCGCCGCGAAGTCCCAGCTCGTATTCAGGGTCTCCGCGTCGACAAAGGTGGTGGCAGAGGCGGTGATCGGCCGGTACGCTGGCACCCACTTGCCGAGAATGGAATCGTAGCTCCAGGAGACGCAGCTCGCGCTGGCAGTCGCGTCGCTGGCGAAGAATTCGCCGTAGACGGTGGCCTGGGCGCCGTCGGTGGCGACGACCGAGGCCGGCGCCACGGCAGCGATCACCGGCACCTCGTTTGGTACCACTCGGAAGGCGCTGGCCAGCAGGCCGACGCCTCCGTCGGGGTTGATGACCACGAGATCGTAGGTACCCGCCGCCAGCGTCTCGGGCACCGTCCCGGTCAAGCGATACGGGTCGAGGAACGACACCGCGCGCAGCTCGGTAGCGGTGGCACCGCCACCGTGCGGACTCAGGTAGGCGCGCGGCGTGGCAGCGAAGCTCGCCATTCCCTCGGGCGCCGGGTCGGTGGAACGGATGGTGACCGGCGTACGTTCGCCGGCGTGGCCGAACGGCAGCTCGATCGTCGCGACGTCGACCGTGAGCGTGTCGGTCACGTGCAGCCCACCCGGGAGCTCGGCACTGCAGGCGACATCCTCGATGAGCACGTCGTAGTCGCCGGCCACGAGCCCGAGGGAGGCTGGCAGGATGGCAAGGATGCGATTGGGCCGCGACACGTCGTAGCTGAAGGAATCGAGACTGATCGGCGGGCCGGTGGTGCCGGTACGCCGGATCGCGACCGAGCCGACGCTGTCAGTGATGCCGGAGGCGTAGATGGTGATCGCGAGATCGATGCCGCTGTACGCCCGTGGTGGGTCCACATAGAAAACGATGGGAGCGTCTACCAGGCGCAGGGCGGCGGCGAGTGGGGTGGATTCGCAGCCGGCGCCGTTGGAAACGTTCACGTCGTAGAGACCGGCAGGGAACATGCCCGCGCTGAGGGATCCGTCGATCTGGGTGGCACTGACGTAGATCGTGTCAACGAACGAGTAGGCGCCCCCGCTTCCGATCTGGATCTGCGATCCCGGGACGAAGCCAAGTCCGTTGACGCGGAAGGAGCCGCCCACCGTGCAGACCTTGTAGGGAGCGACGCTCGCGAGCACCGGCGGCGCGGCAACGCTGAACGCGGCGCGCACCGAGGTGCCGCAACCCGTCGGAGTCGAGTTGGTGATGGTGATGTCGTGGGCGCCCATGGAGAAGCCGCCATCCGGCACCGTGAAACTGAGAGAGGTGCACGTCTTTACGGGGACGGTCGTTCCGCCGAGCTGCGCGCAGCCAGACCAGCCGGTGACAGCGACCGGATCGCCATCTACCTCGACTACCGGAGGCTGGTCGGCCGGGATGCCGGTGGCGACCAGGAAACCTTGGCCAGCGATCGTCATCTCGGCAGGCTGGTTGTCGGCGCACATGGCCGCAGGCTCGACGCGATCGACCTTCGGCGGTCCTGCCACCGCGACGGTCACCGCCTCGTTGGACGTGCAACCGGCCGGTCCCGGGTTGCTGACCGTAACCTGATACTCGCCTGGACCAATCCCCTCCCTGGGCACGGTCAGGTGCAGCGTCGTGCACGACTCGGCACCGCCGAGCGTGGTACCAACGATGGCGGTACAGTCGTCCAGACTAGTGGCAGCGACCGTCACTCCGCCGAAGGCGACGGTAGGCGGGATTCCATTCACCTGGACGAAGCCGGTGCCGGTCAGGGTCAGCGAA
>JAZDLZ010000209.1:0-2589 GCA_043801535.1 Pseudomonadota bacterium | reverse complement strand
AGGCTGGTGTGACCCCCAGGCTACGCGAGCACGGCTCGTGGCTGGTGCTTCGTCTGCGGCCGGGCAGCGATCCATTCGGTGCGCTGGCGAGTTGTCTAACGCGCGAGCCCGGCAAGGGTGAGACGGATCTCAGTTCGGGATCGATCGATCTTCGTGTCATCGCGGACGACGAATCAGGTCTGGCGGTAACGGAGAACAGTGCCGCATCTCGTCTTGCAGCGAGCCTCCAAGAGAAACCGTTGCTCCTCAACGTGGTGCTGCACCAGCTCGCGGAGAAGGAGGGCAAGCGGGTTCTCTTGTTTGTCGACCAGCTAGAGGAAGCCTTCACTCTCGTCAGGGATGAAGACACTCGACGGCGATTCGTCGAAGCGCTTTGTCGGGGTGAAGAGTACGTACGGGGACCTGTGCGCGTTGTCGTGACCGTCCGCGATGACTTCCTCGGTCATGTTACAGAGGGTGCGGAGCGGGGTTCGGCGTTCGAGCGGATATTCGTTCTCCGACGACCTGGTCCGCAAATGCTGGAGCAGATGCTGGTCCAGCCAGTCCTGGCGATGGGCTATCGGTTCGACGATCCCCACCTGGTTGCGGAGATGGTTGCGGCGGTTCAGGGTGAGCCAGCCTGTTTGCCACTCCTTCAGTTCGCTGGCCAGATGTTGTGGGAGCGACGTGACACGGGCAGGCAATTCGTGCTGCGGTCGGCCTACCAGGCGATTGGCGGCGTGGCAGGAGCTCTGGCCGAGCACGCCGATGGCGTGCTGGCGGGACTCGGCAGCGACCAGATCCAGATAGCACGCGAGCTGATGCTGGCGTTGGTGACTCCCGAAGGTACGCGCCGCGTGGTGCCAACGCGGGAAGTGCAGAGAGACTTGGGAGAGGACGGCAAGACTGTGCTTGGGCGACTGGTAGGGGGGCGACTAGTAACGCTGCGAAAGGGAGGCGGTGGGGAAGGTGCAGACGCTGTGGTTGAGCTGGCGCACGAGTCGTTGATTCATGCTTGGAGACAGCTTGTCCGGTGGCTGGAGGAGAGCAAAGAGGAGCGAGTATTCCTGGCCGAAGTGGAGCAAGCAGCAAAGCTATGGGTGGCACGGGGAAGGCGGGACGAAGAAGTGTGGCAGGGAGACGCGCTGGCCGATGCCCGGCGCAAGCTGATCCGCTTGGCCACCAAGGTTCCCGAGCAGGTCGCCGAGTTCTTGCAGGCCGGCCTGCGCAAGGAGCAGCGGCGGCGGCGGCGTAGGCGGGGGCTTGCCGCTGGCACGATGGCGTTCCTGACGATTGTGTCCGTGCTATCGGTGCTGCGGGAGCGCGAGACGCGAGCACAGAAGGAGCGCGCCGAGAGCGAGCGTGCCGAAGCGCAGGCGCAACGAGCACTGGCCAAGGAAGGCGAAGCCGAAGCTCAGCGGGAAGGTGCGAGCGCGGCGCTGGGCCGTGGCGAGCTGGTGGAGGCGCGAGCCAGGCTGCGCAGCTCGCTGGAAACCCAGGACTCGATTCTCGGACGGGCACTGTGGCGGAAATTGGATCGGGATCCGTTGGAGTGGAATGTCGACCTCGGACGCTCGATCTACGACATCGCCTACGCACCTGATGGCCGGACCGTCGCGGCAGGCTGCCAGGACGGGCTCGTACACGTCGTAAACACCGACACGACGGAGACCAGCGTGCTCCGCGGCGCGAGCGCTGCGGCTCTCGCGGTCGCCTACTCGCCAGATGGCCGTTTTTTGGCCAGCGGTCACGGATCCGGCGAGGTAGTAATATGGAATCTCGCCGCCGGTGATTTCCGCGTGCTCACCGGTCACGACATCGAAGTCCGGCGGGTTGCCGTGAGCCCGGACAGCAGGCATCTGGCATCGGCCAGCTCGGACCGGACAGCACGCATCTTTGCACTCCCTGCTGGCGAGCTGGAATTCACTCTGCCAACGACAGGCCGGATGAACTCGGTCGCCTTCAGTCCCGATGGTAGTCTGCTGGCGACTGCTGGAAGCGAGACAGCGATTCGACTGTACGACCCGCGCTCGGGAACCGAGATCCGGCGCCTCGAGGTTCACATCGGTACGATCGATGTGACTTTCAGCCCCGATGGCAAAACGCTGGCTTCTAGCTGTGTCGACGGCTCCATCCGCTTGTGGCGTCCCAGCACGGGGGAACAGGTCGGCGCCATTGCTGGACACTCCCGGCACCCATTGTTTCTTTCCTTCAGCCCGGACGGAACGATGCTCGCGTCGGGGAGTTGGGACAAACGCATTTGGATCTGGGAGGTAGCGACCGGAGAGATGGTCCAGAGCCCGATTGGTCACGACGACATAATCCGGGGAGTCGCCTTCAGCCCCGATGGCAGTCGAGTGGTGTCCGCCAGCTACGACGGGACAGCTCGGCTTGGACGAGTGGCCGGCGCCAACTGGTCGCGAGCCCGTCAGGTCGAAGACCTGGCAGGAGCGGTTGGCAGTCGGGCGGCCAGCCTCGGTCAAGGACATCGATTGTCGGCAACTGGGGTGTCATTCAGTCCCGATGGCCGCCTGCTCGCCACGTCTGGCTACGATCAATCAGCACGAGTCTGGCAAGTGGCCACGGGCGAAGAGGAACAGGTCCTGCTCG
>JAZDLZ010000173.1:0-2152 GCA_043801535.1 Pseudomonadota bacterium | reverse complement strand
GTTTGGCTTTGGCGGCACGAACTATCACCTGGTAGTCGAGGAACACATCCCGGGAATGCTCACCAGCCGTACTACCACGGTGCAAGTCCCCGGTGCTGGCTCGGCAGTGTCTGACAGCGGCAATGGAACCGATAGCAGGGCGACGTCTGCCGCCGGAAGGCTCGATGCCAGTCGCTATGCCAAGCAGATGGGAGTGGCTGCTGTGCCTATCAAGTCGACCGAATCCACAGGGTCCGGTGCATCCACCGTGCCTCCTCCTCACGTGTCGGCTGAATTCCCGGCACGGCCCGGGGCTGCCGTGGCGGTAGTGGCTACTGCCACGGAACGTCCGCGACCGCTCGGCAACGTCCTGGCGATTGGCGCTGCCGACGTTGCTTCTCTGCGCGCCAAGGTGGTCCAGCATCTCGACGGCGCCAAGGCCGGCGTGCTGCCAGCAAGCGAGGCGCCAAATGCGACAGTGCTTGCCCAACGCGAGCGGCTGGTCGTCTCGTTCGACGATCCGGCCACCCTCGTCAAGCGGCTCGAATCCGCCTTGGGTGCTGTCGACAAGGAAGATCCGCGAGCTTGGCGATTGCTGCAGACGAAAGGCGTTTTTCGCGGACAGAGCCAGGCGTCGAAAGTGGTCTTCTTGTTCCCTGGCCAGGGCTCTCAGTACGTCAACATGCTGTCGAGGCTTCGAGAAATCGAGCCGGTGGTTGCCGAGACCTTT
The DNA here is from genome assembly GCA_043801535.1 of Pseudomonadota bacterium. Lineage (GTDB taxonomy): Bacteria > Myxococcota_A > Polyangia > Haliangiales > SHYZ01 > JAZDLZ01. Next base: position 1,443 of record JAZDLZ010000173.1, on the reverse strand, counting down.
GCCGAGGCCGACGAGGTGATGACGCCGCTCCTTGGCCGTCCGCTCACTTCGTTTCTTTTCGTCGACGCCAGGGATCCTGCCGAGCTGGCCCGTGCCGAGGACGCGCTGCGCGATACCACGGTTTGCCAGCCAGCCGTTCTCTCGTGTGATGTCGCGTTGTCCCGCGTGCTTGCCAAGCACGGCATCGTTCCCGACATGGTGATGGGGCACAGCTTGGGTGAATGGGCGGCGGTGGTGGCTTCCGGGATGTTGCCTTTCCGCGATGCGCTCGTCGTGGTGAGCGCGCGGGCACGAGGAATGGCGTCGGTATCGTTGTCCGACCCCGGCAAGATGGCATCGGTATTGGGACCGTACGATGAGATTGCCAGGCGCCTGGGAGAGATCGATGGCTACGTGGTCGCCGCCAATCTCAACGCGCGCAACCAGACGGTGATTGCGGGTGACTCCGCCACCGTGGTGCGGGCGGTCGAGTACTTCGGCCAAGCCGGCTTTTCCGCCCAGCTCATCCCTGTTTCCCATGCCTTCCATAGCCGGATCGTTGCGCCAGCATCGAGTGTCATGCGCGAGGTCCTTTCCACCATGCCTCTGCGCGGTCCGACGATTCCGGTCATCGGCAATGTGGACGGCAACATCTATCCGAGCGAGATGGTAGCAGTGCGCGACGTGCTTTCCCGCCAGCTTGCCTCGCCGGTGCAGTGGGTGAAGAGCCTGGAGACTGCCTATCGGGAAGGAGCGCGCGTTTTCGTCGAGGTCGGGCCAAAGAGAGTCTTGACCGGGTTTGCCGAGAACGTACTGGGCGACCAAGCGGGGGTCGTTTGTCTCTGGACCAATCATCCGAAGCGCGGCGACGTGGGATCGTTGCACGAGGCGATGTGCGGTCTCTACGCGGCAGGGCTGCCGAGACCGGCAACCGTCGTCGAACCGACGAACACGACGAACCGTGCGTACGAGCCGAGCCCTGCACGCGCGAGCGCGGGCACGGCGAACGCAACGGGCACGGCGAACGCGGCGAACGCGGCGGGCACGGCGGGCACGGCGCTCCCGACGTACAACGGCGAGCTCCCCTATGCCGGGGTGGCGAGTCACAACTCTCCGCCGGACTACCTTGCCCTGGGTAGGCTCTTTGCCAAGCTCATCGAGGACGGCCTGGCTGCCTATGGTGGTAGGAGGGCGGAGCAAGGACTCTCCGTGGCGCCGGCAGCGGTCGGATCGGTCGTGGTGAGCGGCGCTGGCCTCGGCCTGCCTGGGCAGAGTGGCCGGGTGTTCGACGACGCCAACGTCGAGCGAATCCTGCGCGGCGACTCGTTCATCGAGCCCGTTCCCGAGAAGATGCGGGAGCTCATGCTCGAGAAGAACGTGGTGCGGCTGGTCAAGCGAGAGATCGGTGAGCCGTCGCTCGATCCGATCCGCAACACCTCCGAGGTGCTCCGGCTGGCAGCGCGC
>JAZDLZ010000126.1:0-6969 GCA_043801535.1 Pseudomonadota bacterium | reverse complement strand
ACGCCTCGGTACCGGCCGGGGTGGCGCAGCAGCTCAGCGCAACCGGGGTATTCACGGACAGCACTAGCAGCGATATCACCTCGCAGGTGACCTGGAGCTCGAGCTCCACTGGCATCGCGGTCATCGATGCCGCCGGTCTGGCCACCGGCGTGGCGCCGGGCACCGCCATTATCAGCGCCGCGCGCAACGGGGTGAAGGACTCCGTCGATTTCGTGGTGACCACGGCGATCCTCGACCGGATCCAGGTCGAGCCAGCCAGCTCCGAGGTACCGCTCGGCTTGCATGCCAAGCTCATCGCGACCGGTCACTACACCGACAATAGCACCGAGGACTTGACTGCTCAGGCGACCTGGACGAGCAGCGACAACGGTATTGCCGCCTTCAGCAGCAAAGACGGTGAAGAAGGCTGGGCTCTCGGTGTTGCCGAAGGCGACGTCACAGTGTCGGCAGAGCGAAACGGCGTCTCCGGTTCTGGAACGGTGAAGGTTACGCCGGCCGTGGTTGTCGCTATCGAAGTCGCAGCAGCGGAGGCCTCCATTGCCGACGGACTTCACACCCAACTCACTGCCGTGGGTACGTTCTCCGACGGTACCACCCGCGACATTACCGCGGACGTCACCTGGACGTCCGACCATCCCGATATCGCCACCGTCAGCAACGCCGATGGTGACGAGGGTTTGACCACTGGTCAAGGCACCGGCAAGGCTACCGCCACCGCTACGCTGGGAGGAGTGAGCGGCAGCTTCGAGGTGACTGTCACCGACGCTCTGCTAGTGTCGATTCAGGTCTACCCGCTCGAGCAGGAAGCGCGCACGATTCCGCTTGGCCACAGGATTCAGCTCGAGGCCATCGGGCTGTTCACCAACGCCACCACCAACGACTTGACCGACGAGGTTACCTGGGCCTCCAGCAACGGAAACGTGGCCACGGTCAGCAACGCTGCCGGCAGTCGCGGCCTGGCAACCACTACTGCGGACAGCATTCCCGGCGAAACCATTATTACCGCCACCTTCCCGGTTGCTGGCGCCGGCGACATCGTGGGCGAAACCAAGCTCACGGTGACCGATGCCCGACTCGAGAGCGTTGCAGTCCAACCTGGACTGGAGGTAGCCGTACCGCTAGGTCTGAGCATGCGCCTGCGGCTCGTCGGTACCTTTACCGACGGTGTTGATCGCGACGTCGGCCACCTGTTCAACTGGACCTCTTCCGTCCCTGCCCGGATCTACGTCACAAACAGCGGCGAAACCAAGGGTACTGTCACTGCCAATGCCCCGGGCGCGCCGGTGACGGTGACCGCGCGCTACGAGGATCCGCAGACCGGGCTCGTCCACAACTTCGAGATCCTGGTGCGCATCGCCCCGGCCGAGCTCATGGAGGTAACGGTCGAATTGGTGGACCCGGCCCAGGGCATCGACCTGCCAGTCGGTATGGCGCGCCATCTGCGAGCAATGGGTCACTTCTCCGACGCCAACGTCGTTGACCTCACCGGCGGCGCCACCTGGAGCGTGGCGCCGGGCGACGAGATCTACGCCACGGTCAGCAATATCGAGAAAGGTCGAGTCAGCGGCGTGGGCAGAGGTATCGCGACCATTGTCGCGACGGTGGTCCACGATCTCCCCGACGGCTCCGACAAGGTCGTGAGCGGCGAGAGCGAGATCAATGTCGTCGCCGCCGTCATCACCGGTATCGCGGTGACCAACGACAGCGGCACCAAGGATACGCCAGTTGCCCTGGGCTCGAGCCACCGGTTCAAGGCCACTGCCACGATGTCCGACAGCAGCCAGCTCGACATCTCGGAGCTGGTGACCTGGAGCTCGAGCGACCCCTTCTTTGCCGAGGTCAGCAATGCCCCGGGCAGCCGCGGCCTGGCCTTCACCAGGCACCAGACGCCTCCTGGTAGTCCGGTTGTCATCCGCGCCGCCGTACCCGAAGCCGATCCGCCAATCCAGGATGAAGCACACATGACAGTGCTCCCGCCGGTGACCTATTCGGTGGAGGTGGCCTGCGAGAACGACGTGATCATCCACGCCGGTCGCACCCACTGCGTTGCCAATGCCCTCACTTCCGACGGCGTGAAGAACATCACCTCCTCGCCGAGCCTGGTATGGAGCCTGGATCCGGCGAGCGGTGTGGCCCACCTCGGTCCGATCGTCGTAGAAGGCAAGGTGGTATTCTCCGACGGTGCTGGGACGGTGAAGGTGACCGCCACCTTCCAGGTCGGGCAGCCGGCCGACTGGAAGAGCGGAAGCTTCCAGTTGCAGGTCAGTACCGCGGTGCTCGATCGCATCGAGCTGGTGTGGCAGGGTCCGCCGGGCTTCCGCGTCCCGGCCGGCCAGGTCGCCCAGGTGCGCGCCTTCGGCCACTACAGCGACGGTACCCAGCAGGATCTCACTGCCGACGCGACCTGGGCGTCGAGCAATACCACCGTGGCGACCGTGAGCGGCGAAGGTCTGGTCACCGCCATAGCCCAAGGCAGCTCGGTCGTCAGTGCGACCTCTGGAGTGGTCAGCGCCGAGCTCGTGGTACAAGTCAGCGCCGCGATCGTCGATCACCTTACGTTGAGCCCCGCTGCCCCTAGCCGCCCGGTCGGCACCCTTCTGCCGTTCACCGTCTCGGCATTCTTCTCCGACGGCAGCACCGCCGACGTCAGCGCCGACGCCGAGTGGAGCTCCTCGAGCACCGGCGTGGCTGCCATCGCCGCCGGTGGCGAGGCCACCTGTGTGGCGCAGGGTCTCACCACCATCACCGCGACCTGGGGCGGCAAGACCGTCAACACCGTGCTCAGCGTTTCTCAGGCCACGCCGATCCGCATCGAGGTTCAGCCGCTCCACGAGATGGTGCCGGCCGGAGCTCGGCTCCAGTACCACGCGACAGTGTTCTACAGCGACGGCAGCTTCCGCGACGAGACCGGTGGCGTGACCTGGAGCTCGTCGGTGCCGGCCGTTGCCACGGTCAGCAACACCGACAAAGGCTTCGCCGTGACCCTCGCCGCAGGCAGCACGGCGATCTCGGCAACGCGCGCCGGCCTCACCGGTAGCGCGAACCTGGAGGTGACCTCGGCGACCCTGCAGGACATCATCCTCAGTGCCACCAAGTGGAGCATTCCGGCGGGAACCACCACCCAGCTCACCGCCACTGGTCGATACAGCGACGGCACCACCACGGACATTACCGCCGAGGTCGAGTGGGAGTCGGCCAACCCGGCGATTGCCACCATCAGCAACGCCAGTGGTAGCCAGGGCTTGGTCACCGGCGTCACTGCTGGCGCGGTCGACATCAGCGCCAGCTCCGGAGCCCTTTCCCGCACTGTGCAGCTCAACGTCAGCGCGGCGACCATCATCTCCCTGAGCATCGAGCCCAACCTCCCCGAGCAGGTGGCCGGCGGGCAGGTCCCGTTCCACGCCTTCGCGACCCTCAGCGATGGCGACGTCGTCGACGTTACCGGGCTGGTGGGCTGGATCTCCGGCAACGCCTTGGTCGCCGACGTCGACAACAGCGAGGCGCTGAAAGGTCTGGCCTACTGTCACGCTGCCGGCACCAGCACCATCACCGCCCAGATCACGGTCGCCGGCCAGCTCAAGCAGGCCACCACTACCCTCACCGTTACCAGCGCCGTTCTCGAGGTCATCGAGATCAGGCCGCGCTTCAACCTCGAATTCCCGGCCGGCTCGCGCCTGCGTCTCGAGGCCTGGGGCATCTACTCGGATCGCAGCGTCCGCGAGATCACCGGCGACGCCACCTGGACCTCGGCCAACTCTGCCATCGCCACCGTTGGCAACTCCGAGTACGCCGGCCAAGTGACCACCGTGAGCGCCGGCCTGGTCGGGATCACGGCCAGCGTCACTCTCGGCGATGATTCGGTAGTCAGCGACAGCGTCAGTCTCGACGTCACCACCGCGGTGCTCACTCGCCTCGAGGTGACCCCGGCATACGCCAGCATCGCCAAGGGCGTCACCGCTCGGCTCAATGCGGTGGGCTTCTATTCCGATGGCACCGACAAGGACATTACCTCCATTGTAAACTGGAGCTCCCTCAGCCCGGGTGTCGCCATTGTCAACGAGGATGGCGTTGCCGAAGCGCTGGGCCAAGGAACGGCGACTATCCAGGCGGCCTTGCCGGATATGCCGCTGGGCGTGAGCCCCGGCACGGCAGTGCTCACGGTCACCGCCGCCACGGTCGAGGAGATCGTGGTCGAACCGCTCAACGTCGAGATCGCGAGCGGGTTGCGCCACCAGTTCCACGCCCTTGCCATCCTCAGCGACGGTCGCAGCAATGATGTCACCGGGATCGTGAGCTGGGCATCGTCCGACGGCGATATCGCCGCGGTCAGCAATGCCAGCGAAAGCAAAGGTCAAGCCACTGGCGTGGCTGCCGGGACGGTAACGGTCAACGCTACCTTTGTGCCCGCCGACGGCGAACCGGTAGTTGGACGGGCCACCCTGGTTGTCACCGACGCCAACCTCCAGGCTCTCGAGCTCGCCCCGCTGGTGCCCCGCGTCCCGGCCGGCAACGAAATCCAGCTCGAAGCGCTGGGCCACTACTCCGACGGATCCATCAAGAGCATCACCGACCAGGTCACCTGGAGCAGCGCCGACTCGAGCATTGCAACGGTGAGCAACGCCGATGGCAGTCGCGGCATCGCTGCTGGCGCGGCCGCCGGCTCGGTCGCCGTCAGCGCTGCCACCGAGGATAGTCTTGGCAACACCCGGAGCGCGTCGGTGCTGCTGGTGGTCAGCCAGGCAGTGCTCACCGGCATCGACGTTACTCCCCAGGGTAGGTCACTCCCTGCGGGCTACATCCTCGGGCTTACAGCCACTGGCTCGTTCAGCGATGGCTCCACCCGTAACATCACCGAGGAAGTAATCTGGGCCAGCAATGCCACGAACGTGGCCACGGTCAACAGCGCCGCGGGTAGCAAGGGTCAGGTACACGGTGAGGCGGCCGGTGTTGCCACCATTACCGCCAGCCGCGACGCCCACTCCTTCGAGGTGGAGGTCGTGGTCACCTCCGCCACCCTCAGCTCGATGGTGGTGAACCCGCAGTTCTTCTCCTTGCCGGCCGGCAACCTGGTGCAGTACCACGCCGACGGCTTCTTCAGCGACGGAACCCGCAAGGATCTCACTGCCGACGTGACCTGGGAGTCCAGCAACACTGACGTTGCCTCCACTGGCAACCTCGACGGCGAAAAAGGTGTGGTCTCGGCCGTGGCCCAGGGTTCGGCCACGATCAGCGCCACCTTCGTCGACGTCGACGATCAGGCGACGACAGCCTCCGCTGCCCTCGAGGTCACGGCGGCGACACTGCAGCTCGTGGAAGTGACGCCGATTGCCCAGCAGCTCGCGGCCGGGACGATCCTCCAGTATCAGGCCTGGGGTCACTACAGCGACCACACCGTACACGAGGTCACCGACGACGCGATCTGGAGTAGCGGAAGCTCCTCCGTCGCCGTGATCAGCAATGGCGCCAACGACAAGGGGTTGGCCACCGGAATCGCCCAGGGCATCACCTCGGTGACCGCCACCGTGGGTGCCAAGAGCGGCAGCACCACCCTGATCGTCACCTCGGCCGTGCTTCAAAGCCTGGAGATCGTGCCTCCGGATCCCAGGATCGCGGCCGGCACTCGCATTCAGCTCAATGCCATTGGCACGTTCAGCGATCACAGCGTGCGCGACGTGACCGGCATGGTCACCTGGAGCTCGGACGACACCGACGTGGCCACCGCCAGCAACGTCGAAGGTGACCGCGGCATCGTCTACGCCGCGGCACAGGGCAGCGCCACCATCAGCGCCACCTTCACCCCGGCGGAAGGCGATCCGGTCAGCGCCAGCACCGAGCTCACGGTGACCGCGGCGCTGCTCGCCGGAATCGACGTCAACCCCTACAACCCCACCATTCCCGCCGGAACCACGGTCGCGCTCAACGCCACCGGCCACTACAGCGACGGCAGCGCTCAGGACATCACTGGCCAGGTAGTGTGGAGCTCGGGTAGCATCAACGTGGCGGCGGTGAGCAACGAGGCTGACTTCGCGGGCCTGGTCACTGGCGGCGCAGCGGGAACCTCCGTGATCTCCGCGCGCCTCGGCGACAAGAGCGGCAGCGTGACGGTGAATGTCACTGCCGCCATCCTCTCCGGTATCGAGGTCCTGCCACCCGACGCCAGCATTGCCAATGGCACCCGGATCGGCATGCGGGCTATCGGTCACTTCAGTGACGGCTCGGTGCGCGACATTACTGGCGGCGTGTCGTGGAGCAGCTCCGACTCCAGTGTCGCGGTGGCGAGCAACGCCACCGGCGAGGCAGGGGTGGTATTGGCGCTGGCCGAGGGGAATTGCGTGATCACCGCCACCCGCGAGCGCGAGCTCGACGCGGTCACCATCACTGGCGAGGCAGCCCTGACCGTGTCGGCAGCGACGCTGGTCGGCATCGACATCGCTCCCTGGGCACCGCTGGTGCCGCGCGGGGTGCGGGTGCAAATGGAGGCCTTCGGCCATTTCACCGACGGATCAGTTCAGGACATCACCGGTCAGGTGGTCTGGTCTTCGAGCGCTCCCGCCGTTGCCGCGGTCAGCAACGTGGACGGCGAGAAGGGTCTTGCCACGGCGCTCGGCCAGGGGACGACGACCGTCGCCGCCTCGCTCGGTAGCATCAGCCGAAGCATATCCTTCGCCGTGGCAGCGGCCGAGGTGACCACGATGGAGGTGCAGCCCACCGAGGCGACAATCGCCAAGGGCACTCGCCTGCAGTACCGGGCATACGGACATCTCACCGACGGCAGCACCGTCGATCTGACTGGCGACGCGGCCTGGTCCTCCTCCGCCGCCGCGATCGCGGTGGTCAGCAACGCCGACGACGCCAGGGGACTTGCCACCGGGCTAGACACTGGCACCGCCACCATTTCTGCCACCTTCGTCCGTGGCGACGGCCAGGCAGTGCAGGGTAGCGCCAGTCTGGCGGTCAGCAGCGCCACGG
>JAZDLZ010000109.1:0-2902 GCA_043801535.1 Pseudomonadota bacterium | reverse complement strand
CCGTGGCGTTGCGCTTCGGCGCGCTCGGTTTCGGCCAACCGTTGCTGCTGCTCGGCGTGGTTGCGCTGTTGTGCCATTTTTCCGGCAATCAGCACCGCCGAAAGCGTCACGAGCGCCAGCATGGCGATCCCACTCCCGGCGAGGATTCGCCGGCGCTGCTGTTGGCGTTGCATCAGGGCCAGGCCGGCACCGAGAAAGTCCGCCACCAGTCTGGGCACGTTCGTCTGGCATCGTTCCAAGGCTCGTCGGGCTTCTGCCAGGGCCTCGCCGCGCCACACTTCTTCGGTGTGACGTCCCCGCTTCTCCCAGAGCTCCGCTGCCTGTCCAGCCTCGGCCAAGAAGGCGACCTCGTCCTTGCTTTCTTCGAGCCAGCGGGCTAGTCGTCCCCATGTTCGAGTCAGCGATTCGTGTACCAGCTCCAAGACGGCCCAGCTCCCCCCTTCACCACCAGTGCTGCCGCGTTGCACTGTGAGCAGACGAGCTCTGATCAGACGACCGAGCACGTCGGTGCCGTTTGTCCCCAGCCCTTCGAGGGCAGCGGCGAGCGGCAGCACCTTGCGAGTGCCTTCGGCAGTGACAAGCCGCAGCAGAAGCTGGCGGGCGACGGCAACTTGAGACGGCGCCATCCCAGCGAGCACGCCATCAGCATGCTGGGCAAGCGATCCAGCCACGCCCCCCATGGCCGAATAGGCCGAGCGCAGCAGCACCTTCCTCTCGCTGTCACGCCGCTCCCATAGCTGCTGGCAGGCGAACTGCAGCAACGGCAAGCAGGCTGGCTCGTCCGCGACTGCCGCGACCATGTCGTTCACCATGTCATCGTCTTCGTAGCGGTAGCCAACCGCCGCGAGGGGCTTGGTCAGGATCTCGGTTAGCGTCGGTGCATCGGGTCTCTTGAGCACGGCAACGCGTCCCAGAGCAGAGCCAACAGCGCTGCTTTCGGCAATCCTTCCCAAGAAATCGTCGCGGATAGTGGCGACGACTCTCACTGGGCTGTAGACGTCGTCTCCAGCGCCACAAACCGCCTCCATGAATCGGGCGCGTTCCTCTTCCGATTCGACCAGGGTATAGAGCTCTTCGAGCTGATCGACGAGGAGGAGGACTCTGCTCCGTCGTTCGGCAGCAGTTTGTTGCAGCAGTAGCCCGAGCTGGCGCGGCGACTCTCGGAGCTGAGCCGCCAGAGATTGCCCTGGCAGGCCATGCTCGCCTGCAGCGGTGATCGAAGTCGTCGAAGGTGAGGCAATCGGCTCGCGAGGACGAAGATCGGTGGAGTGAACGCTGGCAATGGTGCTCTCTTCTTCGAGGACGTTCTCGCCTTGTGCCAGCGTTCTGGCCAGCGCCAGAAACGGGTCGCTACCTGGCCGCATCGCCACGACTACCCACGGACCCTGCTCGCGCAAGCGCGGGATCACTCCGGCCTGCACGAACGAGCTCTTGCCTGCGCCAGAAGGTCCAACCACCGGCAGCAGAGGCTGCTCCCTCATTCCCTCGAGAAACGCTTCGATCTCGGCTTCCCGCCCGTGGAAGAAGTCAGCATGACGTTCGCTGAACGGGAATAGCCCGCGGAATGGGCTCTGTTGCGCGCTCAGCCGCGGTTTTTCGTAGACCAGCCGCTCCAGGGCCTCCACAACCACGCTGGCCGTCGGTCTGTCTTGGGGATTCTTCTCGAGGCAGCGACCCACCAGGCTACTGACCTCGACGGTCACCTCCTTGCTGGGAGAGAGTCGTGGTGCTGCTCCTGGCTGAGTGACCGCAGCCTGTAGCTCCTCGGCTCCTGATTGCGGGAAAGGTCGCCGCCCTTCGAGGAGCTCGAAGATGATTACTCCCAACGCCCATACATCGGCCGCTTCGGTGCCGCTGTCGCCCAGCCAACGCTCTGGTGCCAGGTATGCCGGCGTACCTTGGATTCCGGCCAGAGAGCCGAGCGAGCTCGAGCCTATCCGAGCATCGCCAGCAGACGGTGCCTCGCGGGACGTTTGGTCCAGACGGTTGGGTGCTCCTGGGTGTCGTTGGTGTGATTCGGAAGACTCGGTTCCTTTCGCAGTCGGGTCCGTCGCCATCCTGGCGAGACCCAAGTCAAGCACTCGCAGCCTGCCGTCCTTCGCCAGCAGTACGTTCTCTGGCTTGAGGTCACGGTGGCACACTCCATTGCGGTGTGCCTCGGCCAATCCCTTGGCGATGGCCAATCCAATGCGGAGCGCCTCGCGTACTGCCGGTCGCTCTTCGCTGATTCGCTGCCGGAGGTTCTGTCCCTCCAGGTATTCCATGGCCAGATATGGCCGTCCAGCATGCTCGCCAACCGCGTAGACGGTCACAATGTGCGGGTGACTGAACCCGGCAGTGAGCTTCGCCTCCAGCAGAAAACGTTCGGCTGCCTCGCGTGACTCCAGGTAGCGCGGATGAATCACCTTCAGCGCCACCTTGCGGCCCAGCTTCGTGTCGCGGGCGAGATAGACTTCGCCCATACCGCCGCGGCCGACCATGCGGACGACCTTGAAGTGGTCGATCATCGAATCAGGCGTCACAGTCGCAGTAGCAGTGAAGGCGGACGATTCGCTCATCGAGTGCCCACAACGCAGCTCCGCCGTGTTCGAAACGGGAGCTGCCGGCGCTTGGGTCGGCGGAGCTGCAAAGGCAAGGGCAGCCAGTCCGGCATCAAGCAAGGATGGTAGCCCTGGAATCGAGAGTCCGGAACCGCGAATGTGCTCTGACAGGGACACCCAGCTCTGGGCACCGACCATTTCTCTGGGCTCTTGCTTTACAGTTCGTAATTCCTTGGCTACGCCCCATCATTTCGCGGATGTGCCCACGGGTCGCGTCGGCGATCTGCTCTGCCAGACGTCGGGGCTTGAAGCGTGCCTCGAGGATCCTCTCGACGGCGCGAGCGTCGTAAGCCTCGTATGCG
>JAZDLZ010000091.1:0-2285 GCA_043801535.1 Pseudomonadota bacterium | reverse complement strand
CCGTACTCGCGTCTGCGCCGGATCCTTGAGCTCCCTTACCCGCTTCACCCAACCGTCACGAGTGAGAACCACGTTGGCGTCTTCGGCAACGATGAACTGCTCTTCGCTGAACTCGGGCTCGTCGCCAATGCTGCCGACCTTGGTTCGTCGCTTGTCGGAGAAAAAGGCACGCGCCTGGGCGAGCTCGTCGCGTACCACCTGCCATCTCTTCTTCGGATCCTTGAGGATGGCCTCGAGGCGGGCCGCCTCGCCCGTCTTCTGCTCCAGCTCGTCGCGAATCCCTTGAATCTCCAGGCGCGCCAGTTTGTAGAGCTTGAGCTCGAGCACCGCCTCGGCCTGCTCTTCGTCGATGGCAAAGCGACGCATCAGCTTGGTGGCCGCATCCTGCTTTCCGTCTGCGCGCCTGATGATCCTGATGGCTTCCTCCAAGGCATCGAAAACGATGGCCAGAGCCTCGAGAATATGAATTCGCCGGCGAAGCTCCTCGAGCTCGTGCTCGAACCGCCGGGTAACCACCGCAAACCGGAAGTCCAGGAAATGACGCAGGACCGACTTGAGATCGAGCCGCGTCGGGGTACCGATTTCCGGATTGTCGGTCGGCACCAGACAGGTCAGGTTGACATTGAAGTTCTGCTGTAGGGTAGTGTGCTTGTACAGGTAGGCCATCACCAGCGACGGGTCCGCATCCCGCTTGATCTCGAGGACGATCCTGACGTCCCTGGTCGATTCGTCCCTCACGTCGAGCAAATGAGGCAGCTTGCGGTCGCGCACCACAGCAGCGATCGATTCGATCAGAGTAGTCTTGTTCTGGGCATACGGGATCGAGGTAACGACGATGGCGCACTGGCCACGTTTGCCTTCTTCGAGCTTGTGCTCTCCACGCAGCTTGATTGCGCCCTGGCCAGTCTCGTAGACTTGGCGCAGCTCGGCACGAGAGTTCAGGATTTGTCCGCCAGTGGGAAAATCCGGGCCTTTGATGTACTTGAGCAGATCCTTGACCTCGAGCTCGGCGTTGTCGACGAGAGCAACCAGGGCATCGATCACCTCTCCAGGATGGTGAGGCGGGATGTTGGTTGCCATGCCCACCGCAATACCGGTCGCGCCGTTTACCAGCAGCACCGGAAAACGCGCTGGCAGCACTACTGGCTCGAACACCGTCCCGTCGAAGTTCGGCCGATATTCGACGGTGCGCTTCTTCAGCTCCTCGAGCAGCTCCATTGCCGGAGGCGTCAGCCTGCACTCGGTATACCGATAGGCGGCCGCTGCATCACCGTCGAGCGACCCGAAATTGCCGTGGCCGTCGACCAGTGGAACCCGCAGCGAAAAATCCTGCGCCATTCTGACCAGCGCATCGTAGACGGCAACATCGCCGTGGGGATGGTACTTGCCGAGCACAGACCCCACGACCGTAGCGCTCTTGCGATATCTCGAGTCGGGATACAGGTGTTCGTCGTGGTACATGGCGAAAAGGATCCGCCGCTGTACCGGTTTGAGCCCATCGCGGACGTCCGGCAGGGCGCGCGACGTGATCACGCTCAAGGCATAGTTCAGATACCGCCGGCGAGCCTCTTCGTGAAGAGCAGCATCGAGCTCGCCGCCGTGCCGCCCGCCCCCGGATGTCCCGCTCGGGCGCCTGGCACCAGATTCCGCTGTCGTCGTCGTCTCGACCCGACGTTCTTCCTGACTTCCTTTGCCAAAGAGATCAAGTTGGTTGGCCATGATTGAGAACGATCTCCACTGGAAAAGCAAAACTCCCTTGTTTCGAATCGCAAGATAGCACTTGCCTATGACAACCCGCCAACTGCGAGGCGAGATGCCCGCAACTCTCGATCAACGCGAGAGGCCAATGGTCAAAGGCTCTTCGCATGAAGACCCCGAGCTCAGGTCACCCAAATGCTCACATTTGTATTCTCGGCAGGGACGGAAAAATGTTGCTTCCCACCTCGCACGCCCGCAATGCCCCCCTAGACCTTGATCATCGATTCGGCCGGCGGAAGTCAGACAGGAACACCGGCTGAAGATGGAGTCAGGCGGGCTTATCTCGGCGAAAGTGCTGCGTTTCCTGGGTGAGCAGACGATGCCTCTATGGAAACGATCCGCCCGTTGGCGTCTACATGGACGCACTATGGCAAGGACCCGGCTCCGGCCGGGTGTGATCGTTGCTCGTTGGTCCCCGTCGATGGCGGCGAAACCAGAGCGTCAGCGATACCCGACGTGGACGTGTCTCGGTCGGATGGACATGACAAGGCACCCGAGGGAGCGCAGGCCGTTCTCGGTCTTTGGTC
>JAZDLZ010000090.1:0-4746 GCA_043801535.1 Pseudomonadota bacterium | reverse complement strand
GATGGGGTCCGTGCGCGAGGGACGCTTCTTCGCCGATCAACTGAGCGCGTTTACTGCCCACGAGCGTGCCAGCGTGCTGCTGCTTCGCCAGGCGGCGAACCTGACTAGCCGCGACGATCTCAAGAAGAAGTACGAGCAGATGGGCCGCGATACCGAGGATCACGTGAAGGCATGCGAGGAGCTCATCCGTGACTTCGGCGGCGATTCGTCCTACGTGAGCCCGGTTGCACGCCTTTACGAGCTGCGCGACACCAAGACCATGGAGGAGATCCTCCTCGGAGGCTCAGTGGACGTGAAGACGATGGAGATGGCATGCCTCGAGTGCGTTCAGGCGGCCACGTCTCGTTCGCACCTCAACTGGCAGTTTCTCGGCCACCTCGCCGACAAGCTGAAGGGTGGCGGCGCCAAGAGCAAGTTGGAGAAGGTCGCCAAGAACATCCAGCCGAAAAAGGAGGCGCAGGTCAAATGGTCATCCGACGCCTGGGAACGAATGCTTGCCGATGAGATTGTCTGATCCCCGAGCCGCTCGCTCGCCGAAGCCGAAGTCGAAGTCGAATGGTCGCTCTGCTGCTATTTGCCGTGTGGGGTGCAGCGGTGCTCGGGACTCGATCTCCTGCTCACCGGCAGACCGTTTTTCCAGACCACTGGAATCGATCGCCAAACCTTCTGCATCAGCTCGCAATAGTTTTGCCGGAATGCGCTCAGGTCCCAGACCAGGAATTTCCCCACCTCGGTCGCAGCGATCAACCGATCACCAGTGTAGAACAGGTGCCAGATCGGGCCGTGCAGTTTGGCAGACTCGAGAAGCGCGCCGTCAGCGAGAGTCCACAGAACGACAGAACCGTTGGCGTAGCCACCCACCAGCGTTCCTGCCGGACCTGCCACCAGTCGCGAAACCGCACACGATGGAGTCCCTTTGAACGTGAATGGTGACTGGGGAGCGCGCGTCTCTCGAGTGGCCAGCAGCTCGACTTGACCTTGTTGCTGATAGCCTACTGCCAACCAATCGCCGATCTTTCCGATGGCCGAGACGCCTTTCTCTACCTGATAGCTTGCCCTTACCGAGCCCGGAGGTAGATCGGTGGGCTCGGACGCGACATCCTTGCCGGCCGAAGCAGGTCGGGTACGGGTCGTCGCCACTCTTGTCGGGTCGACGACGAGAAGCTGTCTACCGGCGACGATCAATAGCTCGCCATCGTGGCTTGCAAGCACTGTTGCCCCGGTTGGTCGGAGCGGCGTCGACTGGCCGAATCGATGGAGCCGTACCATTCCGCCGGCCAGAGTGGCACAGCAGTCGGCGACCGCGACCAGACTCTCCAACCCTGGCACGTGCTCCGTGTCAATCAACACGTCGGCGACGAGATCCCACTGTTCGAGGTGCTCGCCGGCGACCTGGAGGCAAAGGGTCTTGTTGTCAGCACTTACTGTTCCGAAGACGCCGCGTTCTTCGACGGCCTGCTCCCACCTGGTGCTCGGCATTCTCGGCGGGAACGCCGCCGACTCACGTGCCAAGCCCGCCGTCGATTCCGCCGTCGATTCCGCCGTCGATTCCGGCGTCGATGCGGGAGGCAATGCTGGATCTTGATCCAGGGCTGAAACTGGTGACGGAGCTGGCGCTCGCGGGCCTTCGTCCCGCGCACCGAAAAGGACCCAGCCACGATGAGTGGACAGTCGCGGCGGTGAACGCAGTAGCAGCGGTGCTCGCCAATGAGGCACGAGCCGATCGACCTCCCAGACTCTGATCGTTCCGTCCATCTCAGTCGCTGCAATACGACTCCCGTCTGGACCAAAGACGGTGCGGTTTGCGTACCCCGAACAGCGGCCGACCGTTTGGGCATCACCGTTGTCCGTGTCTACGAGGAGAATCCGGTTCTCCGCTGGAACGGCAAGTCGCCGGCCTGACGGGTCGACGGACAAATAGCCGACGATGGCCTTGGGCAGCTTGAGTAGCGTCCGGTCACGACCGCTCGCAAGATCCCAGCGGTGAACCGAACCGTCGTACCCCCCGGCATAGAGCAACCGGCCATCGGGAGAAAAGGTCACTGCCATCTGCCTCGCGTCGTTGGTCAGAGTTGTGACGGGCCGTCCAGTAGCCAGGTCCCACACTCGCAAGGTTCCGTCGTAGCTTGCCGATGCCAGCCGGCGATCGTTCGAGCTGAAGGCGATGCTGACGACATCGCTGCGGTGGCCGGCCAGCTCTCTTGTCGCCGTTCCAGCGTCGACGTCCCAGATTCTGATCGTCCGATCGACGCTGCAAGACGCCAGGGTTCTGCCATTGTTGCTGAACGCCAGATCACGGATCCAGTCACCGTGACCGACCAGCAGCCTGGCCAGCCTTCCAGAGTCCGCCTCCACCAGGCGCACTGTCCGATCGCCTCCGCCGCTGGCGATCAGCCTGCCATCCGGGCTGAACGAGACTGCCGCCACGTGGCCATGATGCCCGGAGAACAACCGTTCCTCGGCGCCCGACTCCAGATCCCAGAGTCGCACAGTTCCGTCGAATCCAGACGAAACTATTGAGCGACCGTCTCGGCTGAAGCTGAGTCCCCATACGGGAGAAGCGTGTCCTTGCCCGAGACTGCTCGACGAGCCGTCTCGGTCCTTGGCTTGCCGTTCGGCAGTCGTCTTCGACGAGTCAACACTCTCGACCCGCCACAGCCGCAGTGTCCGGTCGTAGCTTGTCGAGGCTATCCGCCCGCAATCGGGGCTGAAGGCGATTCCTCGGACGTGATCGTCATGGCCGACGAGGGTGCGCGCGGTCGTGCCGTCTGCCACGTTCCAGATGCAGGCGCTCCGCTCCCAGCATGCCGACGCCAAGAGCGTCCCATCCTGGCACCAGGACAGAAGTGGCCCGGTGCTGGCATGCTCGGCCACCGGACGAAGCTGTTCCCACGACTCGGTCTTCCACAGACGGATCGATCCATCGACGCTGCTCGAGGCCATCAGTTTTCCGTCTGGGGTGAAAGCAACGTCAACGACCGTGCCAGCGTGTCCACTGGCGACCGCAACTTCGGCGCCGGAGCTTGCGTCGTACAATCCGATCCGTCCGTCCTGGCCTCCGACTGCCACTAGCCTTCCGTCGGTACTGAAGGCGACCGTATCCATGGTGCCGGAGGTTTGCAGCACGTGCTCGAGCTTGCCATCGGGGATCGTCCAGATACGTACGGTGCCATCCCAGCTCGCTGACGCCAACCGCCCACCATCAGGGCAGAACGCGAGTCTGCGCACGAAGTTCCGGTGGCCGAAAAGGGTCCTGGAAGCACCGGTGGCAAGGTCCCAGATTGTCACCGGGCCTTGAAAGTAGCCGCCAGCCAGATACCGTCCGTCCGGCGAATAGGCGACAGCGCTCGCGGCATCGTCCTCGCCGCGCAACAACCGGGTTTCAGTCGTGTCGACGTCGACGATGTATATGAGCCGGTCGTGACAAGCGGCCGCCACCCTGCGTCCGTCGGGCGCGTACGCCACATCATAGGCAATGTTGCCGAGGGAAACGGTCCACTCCAGTGGATTGCGGCTGAGCTTCCACCAGAGAGCGCGTCCGAGAAGGGAGTCGTGAGTCTCCAGCGAGCTGCGGAGCCTCGCCCGCGTTTCCACCAGATCGCCGCGGCTCAAGGCAGCGCTGGCGCCTTCGCGTTGGGCCTCGGCCACGCCTGCCTCGGCCCGTGCCTTCTCCGTTTCGGCCCGTGCCCGCTGTAGCTGTGCCTCTGCTTCGCGATCCTCGGCGTGGACTCGCTGTTCGCGCATGCGTTGGGCAACGACTAGCGACAGCACGGCCACCAAGGCGAGCAGTGACACTCCGCTGATGGCGAATAGCCGCCTGCGCCGGTGCTGCCGCTGCTCCTTGTGTCGGCTGGCCTGCAAAAAGCGGGAGGCCAGCTCGGGAATACTGGTCGTGAGACGGGCCAGTTTGCGCCGGGCGTCGGCAAGGACGTCGCCCTGCCATACTTCGTCGTCGCGATACCCACGTTTCGCCCAGAGCTCGGCCGCCTGGCCGATTTCGGCCAGAGCTGCTAGCTCCTCATGGCCTTCCTCGATCCAGCGTGCCAGTCGTGCCCAGGTTCGCACCAGCGATTCGTGGACGAGCTCGAGCACCGCCTCGCCGCCGCCACCAACGCTGGCGCTGCCACTGCCGCCACTGCTGCCACTGCTGCCAGCTTCGCCTCGTGCCCGACGAACTGTGAGGAGACGCGCCTGGGTCAGATTCTCCAGCACCTCCTCGATGGCCGGCCCAAGTCCTGCGACTGCTGCAGCGACTGGAACCACGCGCCGAGTTCCGGCCGAGGTCACGAGCCGTAGCAAGAGCTGGCGTGCCAGCTCGACTTGCGCAGCGGTCATGGCAGCCAGCACACCATCCGCGTGCTCGGCCAGGGAGCCGGCAACGCCGCCCATTGCCTCGTAGGCGGCACGACACAGGAGCCGCCGGCTCTTGTCGCGTCTCTCCCACAGCATCTGGCCGGCGAACTGAAGCAGCGGTAGACAAGAATGTTGGGTGAATCCCATCGGGCCTTCACCGGAGCTCACCGACTCCACCATCTCGGATGGTAGCGAAGGATCGTCGTAGGCATAGCCAATCGCAGCCAGTGGGCACGTCAACACCTCCTCCAAGGCCGGGTGTGATCGTTGCTCGTTGGTCCCCGTCGATGGCGGCGAAACCAGAGCGTCAGCGATACCCGACGTGGACGTGTCTCGGTCGGATGGACATGACAAGGCACCCGAGGGAGCGCAGGCCGTTCTCGGTCTTTGGTC
>JAZDLZ010000089.1:0-17799 GCA_043801535.1 Pseudomonadota bacterium | reverse complement strand
CTTGCTGCCAATGTCCTACCTGGTTCTTGCTCGAAAATACCGTCCCCAGTCCTTCGAGGAAATCGTTGGACAAGAGCACGTAACTCGCACCCTGGCCAATGCTTTTGCCAAGGACCGAGTTCACCATGCTTTCCTTTTCTGTGGACCGCGCGGTGTTGGCAAGACCACCGCAGCGAGGGTTCTGGCCAAGGCTCTCTGCTGCGAAAACGGCCCGACCGCCCAGCCATGCGGGAAGTGCAGTCCCTGTGTCACGATTGCTGACGGTAGCGCGGTCGACTACTTCGAGATCGACGGGGCGTCGAACAACGGCGTGGACGATATCAGGGGACTCCGAGAGGGGATTCGCTACCAGCCCGCACAGCTTCGGCGCAAGATCTACGTCATCGACGAAGTGCACATGCTCACCACTGCGGCGTTCAACGCCCTGCTCAAGACTCTGGAAGAGCCGCCGCCCCACGTCACCTTTATCTTCGCCACCACCGAAGTACACAAGATTCCGGTCACTATTCTGTCGCGGTGCCAGCGCTATGACTTCAAGCTCGTGCCAGGCACCAGGCTCGTTGCCCATCTGGAGCGAGTTCTCGCGTCCGAAGGGATCCCGGCGGATCGGGGATCGCTCAAGCTTCTCGCCCGAGAAGCAGGTGGCTCGGTTCGCGACATGCTCTCTCTTGCCGATCAAGTCATTGCCTACGTTGGCAACGAACCCTTGGTTGAAAGCAAGGTTGCCGAAGTACTGGGCGTGGCCGACCGGGCACTCCTTAGCCAGCTCTTGCGGTCCGTGCTTTCTGGAGAAGCGAAAGACGCTCTGGTTGCAGTCGATGCGGCGGCCGCCCGCGGGGTCGATCTATCCCATCTGGCTCGAGCTTTCCTCTGGATGACGAGAGATCTGGCGATCGTGCAGACGGTGCGCGATCCCGAAGGAATCGTCGACGCCACACCGGACGAGCTCGAGACGCTGCGCAGTTTGTCGGCCGGAATCCCGCAGCCGCACATTCTGGCGCTATTCGACCGGCTCGCCAAGGCCTGCGAGGACATGGCACGCTCGCAGTCCGCTCGTCTGGTGCTCGAGATTGCTCTCCTCGACATGGCTGGCAGCGAGTCGGTGATTCCGCTCGTCGAGCTCATCGAGAGACTGGAGCATCTCGAGAAGAGGCTCCACCAAGGAGGAGGGAGTATCCCGTCTGGCGACGGCCGGTCCGGTTTCTCCTCGGGGCGTCTCTCGTCGAGTCAGTCAGGAGCCCCCGGGGAGGCTACTTGGCGCAGCCAGCTCGGCGCGCAGGGTGGAGTATCGACCAAGAGCAAGGGGCAAGGGGCAAAGGACAAGGGACGGGATCGGGGCCGGCCGGATGCAACGCCGGATGCAACGCCGGATGCAACGATAAAACGATCCGACCCTGCGAGTATTGGCGATAGCGACGAGCGAGACAGGCAGGGCAAGCGAGACGCAGGGAGCAGGTTGGCTGTTTCCGGCGAGAGATGTGGAAAGGGTGGGAATGAGAGGGAAATCGAGGGTGGCGGTGGCGACAGCGGCGGCAGTGGTGATGACAGCGCTGCGGCTGGCACGACCAGCATGCCAGACGGCCGGTCGTCGTCGTCGTCGCTTGCTGACTCGATGCGCGAGTGGGAACGGGCAATTGGGCTGTTGGAGAAAAAATCGCTCACTCTTGCCGGGATCTATTCTCACGCCAAGCTTCTACGCTGGAGCGACAACGTGATCGAGATTGGCTTTCCTAGCCAGTCGTTGGGACTGGGCGTTGAACCGGGCAACATTGCCAACCTGCGAAAGCACCTGCGAGAGATCACTGGCAACCCTATCGACATCAAGGTGGACGGTGGCTGGGGAACACGTGAGCCAGCCAAGAGCAGCACGGCTGCCACGAATGCTCGAGGAGCCAGCAGTGTTGCGGACGTAGAACAGGATAGGCGGCGCCAGCATCGGGAACAGCTCGAGGACGAGGCGCGTGCCCACCCGGTGACCAGAGCAGTGCTGGACGTCTTTGGCGCGGCGATCAAGGAGATAAAGACCGATGGATGATTTGAAGATGCCCGATCTCGGCGGCTTGATGCAGGCCGCGCAGCGAATGCAGCAGGAGATGGCACGGGCCCAGGAGGAGCTTGCCACCAAGACTGTCGAAGCCTCGGCCGGCGGCGGGATGGTCTCGGTTGTGGCCAATGGCCGGCTGGAGATCATCTCGGTGACCATCGATCCGACCGTGGTCGATCCCAAGGAGATCGAAATGCTGCAGGACTTGGTGGCGGTTGCCGTCAATCAGGCGCTGGCGCGCGCTCGAGAGCTAGCCCAGCGCGAGCTATCGCAGTTGGCCGGCGGAATGGCATTACCTGACTTAACAACATTGATCTAGCCGCCGCAAAGGGAGACACTCAAGCCGTCTGTGGTGCGCTATCCATTGTTCCAGCAGGTTCGGAAGGTTCAACAGGTTCGGCAGGTCCTGGAGGCACAACCTCGCTAGTGTGTGAGCCAATTCAGAGATTGATTCAGCGGCTCGGTCGCTTGCCCGGTATTGGCGAAAAAACCGCCACTCGACTGGCGCTGCACATTCTGCGGGCGCCAGAAACGGTTGCCCGGGAGCTCGCCAGCGCCATCGTCGATGTCCGGGAGAAGATCGGCTTCTGCTCGACTTGCTTCAATCTCACCGAGAAGGATCCTTGTGCTATTTGCCTGGATGCCCGCCGGGATAGCTGGCTGTTGTGTGTGGTGGCTCAACCGGCCGATGTGATGGCGCTGGAAAAGGCGGGGCTATTCCGTGGACGCTATCACGTGCTCCATGGAGTACTATCACCCCTTGATGGTATTGGGCCAGATGATTTGCGGATTCCCGAGCTTCTCCGGCGTCTCGGAGAAGGCAGCAGGTTTGCGGAAGTCATTCTGGCGACGAGCCCAAATGTGGAGGGAGAAGCGACTGCAATGTATCTGGCAAAGCTGATCAAGCCGCTTGGAGTGGAGAAAGTCACTCGCATAGCCTCCGGGATACCGATCGGAGGCGAGCTCGAGTATGTTGACCAGATCACTCTGGCGAGAGCGCTTGAAGCTCGCCGAGAGGTATAGGAAAAAATGGTTGCCTGGGTTGCCGAAGGCTTGAAAGAGACTGTCGTGGCTGATAGGTTGCCACGTTGGTGCCGGGTCCGTAGGGTCGGTAACACAGCGAAGCCACGAAGGAGTTTGGGATGGTGAATCCCCAGATGGTCATGTACGAGGAAGAAGCCCAGCAGATCAAGTTGGTCTGTGATCGGCTGGCCCGCGATGCGAATAGCAAGGCCGTCCTGTGTATGGACAAGAATGGCCAGACGTTCGCTCAGTCTGGGGAGACGGCTCACCTGGACGTGACCTCGCTGTCCTCGCTGACAGCGGGCAATGTCGCAGCGACCGGTGGTATTGCCAAGCTCTTGTCGGAGAAGGAATTCTCCGGACAGTTCCACGAAGGAGAGAAGACGAACGTCCATATCTCCATCGTTGCCCAGCGTCTTATTCTGGTCGTGCTCTTCGACGAGCGGTCTTCGTTGGGTCTGGTCAGGCTGCGGGTACGAAAAACCGCCGACGAGCTGACGAAGATTCTGGATCGACTGGCAAAGAAGGCCGCGTCAGCCAATACTCCCTCGGTGTTTGCCGAGATCACTGACGAGGACATCGACAATCTGTTCAACGACTAGCCAGCGCGCGGCCGCAGACTGATGAGCTTCATCAACTACTCGTCTCGCGAGATCAACTGCAAGATCGTCTACTACGGCCCTGGTCTGTGCGGGAAGACCACCAATCTCCAGTACATCTACACCAAGACGAACCCCGAGGCGAAGGGCAAGATGATCTCCCTCGCCACCGAGACCGAGCGGACCTTGTTCTTCGACTTTCTGCCGCTCGCGCTCGGGGAGATTCGCGGATTCAAGACCAGGTTTCACCTCTACACCGTTCCCGGTCAGGTCTTCTACGATGCCAGCAGGAAGCTGATTCTCAAGGGTGTAGACGGCGTGGTGTTCGTTGCCGACTCGCAGATTCAGCGCACCGACGCCAATATCGAGTCGCTCGAGAATCTGGGAACCAATCTCGAGGAGCAAGGATACAGCATCGCCAAAGTTCCTTACGTGGTTCAATACAACAAGCGGGATCTTCCCAGCGCTGCTCCCTTGGAAGAGCTCCGTTTTTTGCTCAATCAGAAAAGGGTGCCAGATTTCCCAGCGGTTGCGTCCACCGGTGAGGGGGTCTTCGACACCTTGAAAGCGATTGCCAAGCTGGTACTGACTGAGCTCATGAGGGGCGGCTGAGCCGGAGTTCGCCGTGCAGCAAGAGTTCCAGAAGCCGCGGTTCCGGAACGACCTGGTGGCGCAGTCCGTCGAAGAGGAAGGGATCCAGTACGTCGACGTAATGGACCCCAACTCGGGCTCGACTTTCCGATTCTACGACGTCGAGTACTCGATAGCTTGCGCCATGGACGGTGGCCGTGACTTGCAGAGTTTGGTGTCCTGGACCGGAGCCGAGTTGGGCATCGAGACGACGGCCGAGGAAATCGAGGGATTGGTTACCACCCTCGCAGACCTCGGCTATCTCGAGCCTGGGAGTGCCGAGAGGACCGAGAGAGACCGACTCGAGGCCGCCGCAGCGACGACAACCAGTACGACAACCAGTACGACAACCAGTACGGCAACGCCAGCCACAGAGGAGACTCTGGCGACGGCTGACCTTGCTTCCAGCAGTACGAGCAGTACCAGCACTAGCACCAGCACTGGCGTTGGCGCCGACAATGACACTGGCGCCGGCGCGGGCGTCGGCGTTGACACAATCACTGGCGAAAGCTCGTCCGCATCCGGCCGTCGCTATCGTGACGTCGATAGCAGCGATGGCGGGTGGGATGCTGCTAGCGAAATCATTGCCGGGACCGTGAGGTCATTGGAGTCGCTGAAGAAGAGAACTGGAGCAGAGGTCGTCCAGGATCCCGGCGCCGACGTTGCCACAGCACAGACGGTTCCGGTGACAGTCGGCCAGACTGGCGAGCCAGTGGCCGCAGCCGTGGTAACAGCCGGCGCAACGGCCGGCGTCGCAGCGTCGATTCCGGGCTCGATTATCGCAACCGAGCTCGCCTCCGATGTCCTCATTGCCAGTCGGGAAGCCAAGCGCGAGGACGAATCAGACCGAGTGAGCGCCGACAAGGAAATCGAGCAGGAAGCCCTGAGTTGGGATGAGTCCCTTGTGGACGCGGTACGGGCTGCGCCGTTGGTGCCGGCCGCGCCTACGCCGGCGCCTACGCCTACGCCTACGTCCGCGCCGATGGCGCCCGCTCCAGCGACGGCGGCGAGCAAGCCCGAGGAGTCACGCCTGGAGCCCAGCAGGGAACCAGAAAGTGAGCTCGGCCTCGCCAAGGTCGATGCCAAAGCCGACGAGGTTGCCGACGGATGGACTGATTCCCTGCCGGCCATCGCTTCCGGTCAATCGCTCTTCGAGGGAAGCGAAGTAACTCGGCGCTACGATTCCGAAGAAGAAATCCAGGTTAGCTCGACGACTGCTCGAGCCAGCTTCAGCAGTAGTGTGGCCGGCCTGCCACCAACCACAACGGAAGAATTGTCGTTCGCTGGCTTGCTAGATGGTGTCGCTCCACCGAGAGCAGCCGAAAAGAAGTCAGCAACCACGGCGATTGAGACGGCAGCTCGATTGGCTGGCGAAGCCAGTACCGAGGAAGCTGCGGAAGACAAGCCAGGCGAAAAGCCAGGCGACAAACCAGACGACAAACCAGACGACAAACCAGACGAAGAAGACGAGCAGGGAAAGAGCTCGCTGGCTGGTGCAGCCTCGGAAGACAACGAGGGCTACGTATCGGTCGATCTCGGGGCGCACTTGAATCTGAACAAAGACGAAGTTCATCGAGCAGTGCGGGCGTCGCAAATCATGGCAGCCCAGGCAGCGCCCGCGGATGAAGAGTCGCTAGCAGAGCAGGAGCGAGGATCACTGCACTCGGAAGACGAGCCAATTGGTGTGGGCCTGCTGCCTTTCCTGAGCCCGACCAGCGAGCCGGCATTTCCCCATGAGGAAGGGAAAGAGTCCGAGGACATTCCCCTTGCCGAGCTGGCCAAGATGGGAGCAGCCGCTGGGGTGCGAGCTTCGTCAACTGCCAGCGAGCCGCCCGCGCAGGGCGACGATGACGGTGTGGCGACGGTTGGAAGCGTCGCCGAAGACGGGGCAAGCAAGCACGGAATCAGCGTCGAATCGGATGGATCGGCCTCGCCAGCAGCGGCGCGAGCGGGCGCAGAGCAGGGACCGCTGACGATTTCGTTGCCATTGCTACCGCCCACGTCGATGTCCAGCGCCACGATCGATGGTGCCGAGCCACTGCCACAGCCAAGGCGGCATCCATTGCGGACACTGCTGATCGCTGCCGCCGTGGTTGCGATTGGTGGCGCGGCGCTGTACTACAGCGGGCTGGTTGGCGAGCGGCCCAGCACTGTTGGTGCCCCCCCCAGCTCCCCCCCCAGTAGCGCCGGGTCTTCCGGTGCCAACAGCGGTGGGAGCGAGGCTGCTGTGCCCGCTACCAATCCCGGTGCCAGTGCCAGCGCCGGCGCGCAGGCAGGCCAGGCGGCGCAGTCGGTTCCGTCGAGGTCGCCCGACGGCAAGTCATCGACCGCGGTGGGACCATCCACCGTAACAGCGCTGGCCGGCATGGCAGCCGCCAGCCTCGAGCAGATCGCGACAACTACCGCCGACGCCAAGGCAACTGTTGGCGGCATGGTAGCCTGGACGGTCGACGACGGCCAGGCTGTCGAACGTGACGATCCGGTCGCCAAGCTGCTGGGCTATCGCAAGTGGGAGACCGATTTGCGGCACGCCAGCGAAAGGCTGCAGTACTACCAAGGCAAGCTTGCCGCGGCCCAGGCGAAAAACAACGCCTCGGCAGTCGAGGCAGCGCAGCGCAAAGTAGAAGAGAAGAAGGCCATGGTTGCGGCGGCGGAAGAGCACCTGGGCGAGCTAGTCGTTCATGCCCCGGCCAAGGGCGACGCCAAGCTCTTGGTTGGAAGAGGCGCCCGGGTTGCCGCTGGCGACCCAGTGATCCGAGTCAGCTCCGGCACTGCTGCGCTCGTCGCCGCATTCACGGTCGGGCAGGCAGCAGCAGCCACCTATCGGCAAGGCGGGCCCTGTGTTGTCGCCGCCAAGGAATCGCGGGACCGAGTATTCGCCTGTGTCGTCGACAGCACCGAAGCCGGGGCGGTGAAAGTACGACTTGTTCCCGGCTCGGCAGCCAAGACAGGGGACCAGGTCGTTCTCCTTCCGCCCCGGGAGTAGGCAACAGCCACAGCAGCATGCCTGGAAAAGTAGCACGCGCGACGATAGAGGAGCTTCTCGCTCAGAAGAGCGTGGCATTGGTAGGAGTGTCTCGAAAGGGCGGCGGATTCGGCAACGTCATCCGCACCGAGCTCGCCAAGAGAGGCTACGTCGTGCGCGTCGTGCACCCGGAGGGCGCGACCGCCGGCAATCAATCCTGCGCCCGTAGTGTCGCCGAGATCGCGGCCGAGGTAGGTGGCGCCGTGCTCGTCACGCCGCCGCGATCGACGGAAAAGCTGGTACGCGAGGCAGCCGAGGCTGGTTTGCGCCGCCTCTGGATCCAGCAAGGGGCAGAGTCCGAGGAAGCGATTCGATTCTGCGAGGAAAACGGCATTGCGGTAGTGCATCACGAGTGCATTCTCATGTACCTCGAGCCGGTCGGCTTTCCCCACCAGATTCATCGCTGGCTACGCGGCGTCTTCGGCCGCATGCCATCGTAGCCACACTCCGCGCTACATCTCGCTACCTGAAGGCGTCTAGGCTGAAGTCATCAACGATGTCGGCGAGGTGAAGTGCAGCGAGCGAATCGGCGGACTGCTCAAGTTCTACTATCGAGAGGCTGCACAGGCAGCGCAGGTGAGGATTTCGGGGGATTCCTGGTGCAACAATTCGAAATCATGATGGATTGGCGCTGTGATATTAATAGACCTGACGCGCCACTTCGTGACGGCTGGGCTGTACTAGTCCCGGCGCGCTATAGCTGGCTGAAGTCGATGAAGTTCGGCTTCACGTCGACCATGGCGTTGACGATGAGCTCGACGAGGCCGCCGTAGTGAATGCCGGCCCGCGGCCAGGCTTCATAGTATTGAAGGAGATCGCGAATCGCTCCTTTGCAGTTGCTGCACGGGGCGCACACGTACTTGGGCTTGTCGGGGGAGATTTCGCCCTGGAAGACTTCGAGAATCTGCCGGAATTTTCGGCGGGACGCGATTCTCGTTCGCCATTCGCCAAAGTTGTTGCCCGACATGATGGCGAATCCGCTTCCCCCGCCGCAGCAATAGTTGTTCACCCCATTGGGCGTCATCTCGCGAAAGCGCGGGGCGATCTTGCGAAGAATCCGTCGCTGTGGCTCCACTACTCCCATCAGGCGTACCAGGTTGCAGGGATCGTGGAGAGTGACGGGAAAGTCGTTGCGCGACGGATCGAGCTTGAGCCGGCCGCTCATGACGATGTCCTCGAGAAGGGTCATGGCGCTTTCTCGAGGAATGTTGAGGTCGCCGGTGAGAACGCGATCGGCGATGACTGCCAGTGCCTTGTGGGCATGACCGCATTCGCCGACTACGATCTTCTTCACGCCGAGCTTCTTGGCTGCCATGGCGTGCTTGACTGCCACCCGCCCGAACTGGAAGTCGTCGTACCAGAGACCGTAGTTCACTCCATCGTAGGCGGCGAGGTCGCTGGAGAGCGTCCAGGAAATGCCTGCCGCCTCGAGAATCACCGCGAAGGCGCCGGGATTTTCGGGCCACGCCAAGATTTCGCCGGCGTTGTGGATGAGGAGGACGTCGGCGCCGGCAACGTCCCACTTGGTCTTGATGGGAATGCCGGTTTTTTCGCTAGTATCCTCGTCGATGAAGTCGATGTTGTCCTTGACGACCTCCGAGTTCATCCCCGTCGAGGACCCGACTCGTAGCTGCAGCATGGAGCCTTTTTCGTGGATCTCCTTGGCAGCAATGCCGAGCTCTTGGCTGAAGAGCTTGCGGATTTCGTGTGCGATCAGCCCATTGTCGACGCCAATCGGGCAGGTCTGAGCACAGCGACGACACAGATTGCAGCGGTAGGCCAGCTCGAGGAGCCGGGCGATGGTCGGCCAGCTGATGTCGATGTCGCCGTGTTGCCAGCGCGATAGCAGGCTGCCGCCGGATCGGTGTTTGAAATAGAGCCGTCGCAGGATCTCCGACCTGAAGCTGGGACGGTAGATTTCGGCGCGGCCGCTCTCCTGAAAGATGTGGCAGGCGTCGGCGCACGTCTGGCATTTTGCACAGTGCTCCATCGAGAGCTGCAGCGGCTGCAAGAACGTCCAGTTGTTCTTTTCGTCGAAGAGTTTGTCGATTCCGGAGAGGAAAGCCTTGACGAGAACACGTTCTTCTTCGGGACTCTTGGGCTTGGGAAAGGCAACCGCAACCGTGTCGTCGAGCGAGCATTCGAAGCCTGCCCGAGTGGCCGCC
This sequence comes from Pseudomonadota bacterium, assembly GCA_043801535.1. Lineage (GTDB taxonomy): Bacteria > Myxococcota_A > Polyangia > Haliangiales > SHYZ01 > JAZDLZ01. The sequence goes on along the minus strand of JAZDLZ010000089.1, from coordinate 8,313 downwards.
GACAGCGGAGTCCACGGCTTTTCTTCCCACCTGTCGTAGGGTGGGGGTAGGGGAGGCAAGTCTTTGGGATTGATGCAGGCTAGCTGCTCGCTAGGACGGCCGAGCGCCGAGAAGGAAACTGCTTCGCTCATTGCTTTGATACCTCCTCGGTAGCGACATCGACCCAGGTCTTCTTGCCGCCGCCGTTGATGTGTGAGGCGCTCCAGGACACCTGGTAGGCGAGCTGGACTTTGATTTGCCCTTCGAGCTCGGACCCCACTTCGTTCACTCGATCGTCCCAACGGACGTCGTGGTACATGAACCATTTGGTGAAGAAATGGGACATATGTGTGGCTGGTATGTACGCAAGCAGCGCAGCAGCAAGCAGCACCTCGACGGTAACCAATGGCGGCAGCGATGCGGTGGTATCGAACGTCGCGAGCTGCTGTACGAATCCTCGAAGGTGGGCGAAATCGCCGTCGACTACGACAAAGGCAAGCAGAGCCACGGCGGCGGTCACCAAGAAGAAAACGAGGTTGAAGAAATCGGCCGCCGAGCTGTGGCAGCGTAGCGCCGGATCACCGAGGCGCCGCAGCAGCAGAGCCAGAGCGCCAATCAATGCCAACACCAGTCCCGCAGCCCCGAAGACGATCGTCAGCCAATAGATCAACGCCCCGAATCCTTGGGCTGGCGAGAGTTGCTCGCCAGTCGTCTGCAGCAAGCCACCCACCACCAGCAAGCCAAGGAAGCCGGCTAGAAGGTAAAGGCCGAGGTGGAACGGATATGACCTCACCCAGAGAGAACGGTTGTGCTCGTAGACTCCTTTGAGAAAGAGGATTTCTGGGACCATTACCTTCAATGTCCCGAGAAGCGAATGCTTCCGTGGATGTTTCCACCAGTCGACTCGTTCGAAGAAGGAGCCGCCATGAGCGGCGTTCTCCTCGTGAGCCACTGGGTACAGCTCCCAGCGCAGGTGAACCGGAAGTGAGGTAATCCTCACCACCCGGGCGATAACCACAATCAAGAAAACGCCGAGCGCGGCGTAGGCCGCCAGATAGATGCCCATTCTCGCTCCTTTCCCTGGATTCGCCTACTTCAGCCCAATCGACCTTGTCAAGCAATATTTTTCTTTCATCGGTTTCACTTGGTGGCAGACAGGCTGGTTCAGGCAGTGTATGTCCACAGGCCCAGCGCGCTGCGATCGATGCGCCGCACTCCCGGAACGTTCTCGGCGAGGCGAACCACTTCGGCGACCAACTCCTCGCTCGACAGCCGTCCCCGGAGAATCACCACTTCGCCACGCGCTTCGACTTCGATATCGGCAATGGAGGTGCCACTGCTACTGGCCAGGACCGCCCGGACCCGGCTTGCCAGCAAGAGGTCTTCGAGAACCTGCTGGGATGCTGCGGTGGTGCGAAATTCCGAGAGATTCACTGCCGCCCTTACCAGGGAACAGGCGCCTTCGATGCTGATGTGCTCGAGGTTCAAGAGAAGGTCGTAGTTGAGCGGATCAGCCCAGTCGACCCCGTAGAGGAACTTGGTCCAGCGCGTACGCTCGCGATCGACCCGCTGAACGTGTTGGATTGCGCCTTCGCGATCGAGGCGCAGGCGCTCCATCGCTGCTGCAACTCGGAACTCGAGGGGGGCGATCATCCGTACTCGGAGGACATGGCCGACTCCTTTGAGCAGAAGGTGACCTGCATGCCCGTGATACACCACGTTGTCGCCGCGCGTCTGTTCGCAGAGGACGGCTTGCAGGTAGGCAAGATACAGCCTGCGCTCGTAGCGGAAGTGCTCCCAAAAGTTGGGCGGCTTCTCCAGCGCCTCGACGAGCTTCTTTTCCGACACTCCGTAGAGAGACGCGGCTTCTACGATGACCTCGCGGCTGACAACCCGATAGCCAAGAGATTCTGCAACGCACTCGGCAAGCAGTTGCCCTCCGCTAAAAGAGCCTCGTGAAATAGTAATGACGGCCATATGCCTCCTCAGCAAGTTCGCCCGCGTCGCTTTGTCTGTCCAAGGCGCAACGCAGTCTACTCATTGCCGTGGCCAAGGCGCAATGGGATGCTGAATTCGCCGGGATTCGAGCTCGCGCATCCGTGATATGTTGGGCGGGCCGGATCGAATCGTGGCGCCGCGGTATTGCACGTGCTCGCTGCAACCCATCTTCTTCCTGTTGTCATTGCCTACTTCACCACCTTGGTGATGTCCACGGCGGGCGTGTCTGGGGCGTTCTTGCTCCTGCCGCTGCAGATCAGTCTGTTCGGCTTCACCGGACCAGCGGTTACGCCAACCAATCACCTTTTCAACGTCGTGGCGATCCCGTCCGGGGTGTACCGCTACGTTCGCGAAGGGCGGATGGTTTGGCCGCTCGCCTTGGTCATCGTGGTCGGGACCATTCCAGGAGTGATTGTCGGATCGTTTGTCCGCATCTATCTGTTGAATGACGCCCGCTACTTCAAGGCGTTCGTTGGCTTGGTGCTGTTGTTCCTGGGCGTCCGGTTGATCGCCAATGTGGCTCGCGGCACGGCTCGACAGGGGAGGCCGACGGGGGGAGGGGCTCTGGCGGCATTTCGGGTCAAGACGCTGCGCTTCGATTGGCATCAGCTCGCGTACGAATTCCAGGACCGGCAATACCGAGTGTCGACGCCGAAGCTGGTGTTGCTCACTGCGGTGGTGGGAGTTGTCGGCGGTGCCTACGGTGTTGGTGGCGGTGCGATCATCGCCCCAATCCTCGTTTCCTCTTTTGGTTTGCCGGTCTATACCACTGCCGGGGCCACGCTCCTGGGCACCTGCCTTACTTCGATAGTGGCAGTGGCGTTCTTCACCATTGCCGGTCCATTGATTGGCCAGCCGAATATCGCTCCGAATTGGCTACTTGGTTTTTCTTTTGGGCTGGGAGGGATACTCGGCATGTACACTGGCGCTCGGCTGCAGAAGTATCTGCCGTCGCGCCTCATTATTGCCGTCCTGGGCACGGCGACTTCCATTCTGGCCGTGTCATACGTGGTTGGCTTCTTTCGAGCGCAATGATGGGACCCGATCACCGATCAGGCACTGCTTTGTGCTCTCGCGCCAGAAATGCCGATGCTGATCCGGGCAGTGGCCCAGCGTTTTGGAGCCAGAAACCCTCCATTTTGTATCTCGACCAATGCGTTTTTGATTAGAATGGCCGCGTGGCTGTGATTCTGATTGCCCATTCGGATGCGGCTTCGCTGCGGAGCTGCCGTCCCGATCTCGAGGGTTCGGGCCACGTCGTTCTGTACGCTCATACTGCGAGGGCTGGACTGGAGCGGCTGCGCGAGGGTGGTATCGATGTGCTGGTCATGGATCAGGAGATCGCCGGCGGAGTGGAAATGCTCGTGGCGGGCCTGCAAAAGCTGCCGGATCCGCCGCCGCTGCTGCTCCTCTCCTCGACCGTCGATGCCCCTTTGCTTTCGGCACATCTCGGCGCTGCCGAGTTCTTGCCCAAACCGTGCACTGGCAGCGAGCTGTCGGCGGCGATTGCCCGCATCGTGACGGTACCGCCAACCAAGCGAGATCTGGAAGGGGAAACCGGAAGCCTCCCTTTCCAACCCAACTCGCGGAGAAGCTGAGTCGCCCGAGCAGCAGATGCGGCCTCTCTGCTACCAACAGCAAAGGACTGTGCAATGACTGCAAGTGGTCTTCTCGGTGACTTGTTGATCGGAATCGATCATGTCGCGATCTGTCTTGCCGCGCCGGATCCGTCGGTGTGGTCCAGACTCCTCGGCCTGCCAGTACACGGCTCCGAGAGGCTCAGCGAACAACTCACCGAGGTCGCTTTTCTCGATCTCCCTGGCAACAGTCCTCCCAGCATCGAGCTAGTCTCTCCGCTGGAAGGCAACCAAGGGCTCGCGCGATTCCTCGAGAAGCGTGGCGAAGGACTGCACCACATCGCCTTCGCGGTGAAGGATGTCCGCGCCGCGCTCGAGCGTCTGCGGCAAGCTGGAGTCGCGCTCATCGACCAGCAGCCAAGGCCGGGCGCGCACGGTCACCTCGTGGCCTTCCTGCATCCTCGGGCAGCGAACGGAGTGCTGGTGGAGTTGGTCGAAAAAACGGAATGAAGAGAATCACCATTGCAGGATACTGCACGTAGCGCACGCAGCGTGCTACTGTGCCAGGTGCATGCTTCAACACCTTTCACGTCGGATCGCACTGCCGCACGGTAAGGTTCGGTGTGTCGAGCCGCAGATGTTCTTCACTCGTTTCGTTCCCGACTGCATTGCTCACCGGTGTCGCTGTCTCGACGAGAACGGTCGATCGTTGCCCGACGCGTGCTGCCGCTATGGCGCCGACGTGGATCTCCACGAGAGAGACGTCATTCTGGCCAAGGCACGGCTGGTGGAGGAAGTGCTGAAGCAGCCGTTTCGCGATCGCCGCCGGTGGTTCGACGAATCCAGTCCGCAAGAGGATCAGGAATCTCCCTCGGGCGTGTTGGTTCGGACTGCTACTGTTTCGTCCGGCAGCGCGAGTGGGTGCATCTTTCTGCAACACCGGCAGCGCGGTTGTGCGTTGCACCTGGCGGCGGTGGCTAGCGGCTTCGATTCGCGCGAGATCAAGCCGGCAGTCTGTCGCCTGTTTCCGCTCGCCTTTGGCGAAGGGACTATTGGCATGTCCGATGACGCGCTCCTGTACTCGTGCGCGAGCGCTACCAGTGCGCCGACTGCTCAGAGCGCCTATCGAATGATGCGAGCGACAGTCGCCGACGTTTTTGGCAGCGACGTGGTAGATCTGCTCGACCGGGTGGAGCACGGTCTGCTGGCCATGACTGCCAAGGAATGCCCCGTCACCCCGACCGAATTGCCGTATTAGCACCAATGCCAGTCACTTAAGGAGCCAGGAGAGCGGAATTCCTGAGGTTTTTCGCCAGCCCGGGTTGAGGGGGCGGGCTGCGCGCCGAAAAGCTGCCCGCCCCCGACCACCGAGGCTGCTTGAGTGACTGGCATTGGTATTAGCTCGTTTCGAACACCGTTCGAATCAATAGCCAAAGGGTATCGCCCGCAATCGGCTTTTCGAATCGGCGATTCGGAATTCCGGCGAGGAAATCACGCACCGCCGGTCGGCACGACGACGAGGCAGCCGTCGAGAAGATGATTCTCCGCTCCAATCCGGGCGCGCTAGCCTGCACGGCACGGTAGAAGTCCGGACCGTCGGTGGTATCGTCGGCCAGATTGACAATCAGCACATCGAATGCCGAGTCCGCGCCGAGAATGGCCAGTGCCCGCTCGCCGTTTTCGACACCAATGAAGTCGAAACCCTCACCGAGAACCCGCAGCATCGTGCGTAGTACCACTGGATCGTCCTCCACTACCAAGATGCGGGGGCGCTGCCGCATTGGGCTCGGCCGCGGCGCCACGACGTAGGTTGGCAGAACAACTGCGAAGGACGCGCCTCTTCCTGGTTCGCTCTCGACTTCGATCCGGCCACCGTGAGCCTCGATGATCTCCCGGGAAATCGGTAGGCCCAGGCCAGCAGCAGACGCTCTTTGTCTGGTAGTGAAGAACGGTTCGAAAATGCGCTGTTTGATGGCGAACGTCATGCCCGGTCCGTTGTCCGCTATCTCGACCACTATCTCGTCGCCAGCCCGGCGGGCAGCGACCTTGACGGCACCGCTGCCTGCTTCTCGCACCACCGCTGCCTGGATTGCATTGGTGAGGAGATTGGCAAACGCCTGCTCCAGGCGACGTTGCGAGCCGCTTACCGGTGGCAGATTCGGTTCCACGCAAACGTCCATACGGACCAGATTGCGCGCCAACGGCGAAACGAGTCGCAGCGCCGAGCCGAGGGTTTCCCCGATCGAGGTCGTTCGGGCGGCGCTGCCGATTTCTCCGGGCTGCAGCCCCAGGCGGAAGTCGTTGAGGATTACCCGGGCGCGGTCGGACGACTCGACGCAGTCCGCGGCGAGCGCCTGCAGCTCTTCCAATACCCCGCTCATTCCCGGCCCCGGATTCGGCAGCATGCCAGCGAGCTCCTTGAGTCGATCTCGCAGGTCGCCACCAATCATCAACAATGACGTAAGAGGGAGGGCCAACTCATGGGCGATTGCCCGAGCTACTGCCCCAACGCTGGCCAGCCTGGCCAGCTCGGCGAGCTTGCCAGCGACGTGACTCCGCTCTACGACTCGATCGTCGCGGATTCTGGCAGCCATGCCCAAGGCCACGATTGGCGCAGCCTCGTCGAGGGTGGCGCGCAGGCTGGGCAGGCAATACTGCTCTTTCTTCCAGGCGAGGGCGATTCTGCCAATGGCCATGTCGCTGGCTGTCAAGGTACGCTCGTAGGCCTGAGCGAACCCAGCCTGGCGTAGCAGCTCGCCCAGCCCGTGCTTGCCACTGTGTTGCCACTTCTCCTGCTGCTCGTTCAGCCAATAATCGGGCACGCCATAGCAGGCCAGTCGCCTGGCTGGCTCGTCGGCAGTTTGCAGCACACCAGCATCGGCCGAGGCGTGCTTGGCGATCAGCGCAATCACCTCCGGCCATGGATCTGGAGACGCAGCAAGGTTTTCGACCAAGAGCTCGAGGAGCGCAGACCCCATAACGTTCATCCAGCCACGGGGCGTCGTATCAATCAACTCCAATTTGGTGGCTGGATGTCGATCGGTCAGTTTGGTTGCCGAAATGCTACCCTGCTGGATGCACGTTTTTTGGATCAGTCGCTTTTGGAACCCGGGGCCTCGTCGAGCATCTCATCGAACGTGAGGCCAGTCAGCGAGTTTTGATAGACCTTTTTCTTGATGGTGGTGTAGGAGACTCCGAGTCGTCTGGCTGTCTCTGCCATGTTGCCGCTGCAGCGTTCGAGCACGTGGCCAACGAAGAACCGTTCGAAATGCTTGGTTGCGAGCTCGTAGAGATTGCCCGATCCGGCGTGACGCTTGGCGTACCAGGCTGCAAGGTGGCCTAGATGGTCGGTGCAGTACTCGACAGGGATGTCGTTGATACGGATCTCTCCGCTGCGGTTCAGGGCGACCAGGCGAAGAATGACGTTTTCGAGCTCTCTCACGTTGCCAGGCCACGAGTAGGCCTGGAGCACGCGGACGGCCTCGTTCGCGAGCGCCGGCGGAGAGCGGCGGAGGATCCGGGCGGCGCGCTGGATGAGAAGGGCGGCGAGCGGTGCAATGTCCACGCGCCGGTCGCGGAGCGGTGGCATTTCGAGTCGCACCACGTTGAGCCGGTAGAAAAGATCGCCGCGGAACCTGCCCGCCTTGACTTCTTCCTCCAAGTCCTTGTTGGTCGCAGCGATGATTCGTACGTCGACTGGAATCGGCTCGCTGCCCCCGATTCGGTCCACCTTCCGTTCCTGGAGCACTCGCAGGAGCCTTACCTGGGCGCCGAGCTCGAGCTCGCCGATTTCGTCGAGGAACAGAGTCCCGCCGTCGGCAAGCTCGAACTTGCCCGGTCGTTGCCGATCGGCGCCAGTGAAGGCCCCTTTCTCGTGGCCAAACAAGGTGGATTCGACGAGGGTGTTGGGAACCGCAGAGAGATTGATGACCACGAAGGGGGAAGAGCTACGATCCGAGTGCTGGTAGATATGGCGCGCCAAGAGCTCCTTGCCGACGCCCGTTTCTCCCTGGATGAGAACAGTGAGCGGAGTGGCTGCCACCTGTCTGGCAATGCTGATGATCTCGATGAGTTGGGAGCACCGGGTCCTTTCCAGGGACAGCAAGCCTTCGCGCAGGCTTTCGTCACTGCGCGACAAAAAATCGGCACGACGCCGGCGCCGGTGTTCGAGAGCCCGCTGAATGTAGGTACCGATTTGCTGGTAGTTTTCCCAGCTCTTGGCGACGAAATCGAAGGCGCCAGCCTTGACCGCCCGTACCGCAAGAGGTACCTCGGCATGGGAAGTAACGATGATTACTTCGAGCCCTTCGCGCTCGGCCTTGATGTCGGTCAGGAGATCGATCCCGTGGACGTCGGGAAGATTCAAGTCCAAGAGAACGATGTCAACGTGGTGTTTGGCCAGAATCTGAAGAGCGTGGTAGCCGGTGACAGCAGTGAGGACACGATAGTCTTTCAGGAACTGGGCAATCGTGACGTGGAACGATTCCTCGTCGTCCACGACCAGAACGGTAACCTCCGGGGCCGATGCAGGTTTGGTACTTGACTGAGAAACACGCGGTGTCCGGCTCACGGCACCAGGGTAGCACATCCATGTTGCAGGATGTACCCTCTACGTTTTGGGGGGTGTGATCGTTGCTCGTTGGTCCCCCGTCGATGGCGGCGAAACCAGAGCGTCAGCGATACCCGACGTGGACGTGTCTCGGTCGGATGGACATGACAAGGCACCCGAGGGAGCGCAGGCCGTTCTCGGTCTTTGGTC
>JAZDLZ010000088.1:0-5529 GCA_043801535.1 Pseudomonadota bacterium | reverse complement strand
GACCAAAGACCGAGAACGGCCTGCGCTCCCTCGGGTGCCTTGTCATGTCCATCCGACCGAGACACGTCCACGTCGGGTATCGCTGACGCTCTGGTTTCGCCGCCATCGACGGGGGACCAACGAGCAACGATCACACCCCCCTGCATGTTGTCCGAGCCCTTGTGCTGCGGCATTATGTCTAGAGTGGCTCGTCTCTTGAAACGAGTTGTCGACGTCCTTCACGAGGGGCAGACCGCAGTTGAGCAGAGCATTGCCGAGGGCGGCAACACCATCTCGTATTTGCGCAACCTCGCCCGAGGGAATCAAATCGAGCGCCAAGCGTTCCAGCGGATGGTCTCCGCCGGCCAGCCGCCAGTGTTGTTGATCCACGGGTTCCTGAGCACTCGGGGATCGATGTTCCGACTGGAGCAGCACTTGCGAGCAGAAGGCATACCCGTGCTCTCATTCAAGCTCGGGCTGCTCAACACCTGCGATATCCGCCGGTCTTCCTACCTCGTCTACCAGAAGATAGAGAGCATTCTTGCCCAGACAGGCATCGACCGCATCGATATTGTCGGGCATTCGATGGGCGGACTTATCGGCCTCTACTACATAAAACGGCTGGGAGGTGACAAGAAGGTTCGCAAGCTGATCCTGCTTGGTACTCCCCTGGCGGGAACCTGGACTGCCCTGCTTGGAGTTGCCGCCCTCGGAGTCCATTCCAGCGGATCGTGGCAACTCTTGCCAGGAAGCTCTTTTCTCAAGGAGCTTGCGGCGGGACCGTTGCCGTCTACTGTCGAGTGCCACACCATCGCCGCGGAACGCGATTGGCTCTGTCCTTCTCGCTCCACCAAGCTGGAAGGCGCCACTGCGGTTACCGTTCCGTTCGGACACTCGAGCCTCGTCGTTTCGCCGGATGTTTTCGAGCGAATCAGATCGATCCTCAAGACGCCCCCCGCAACTGCGGTCGAGGCAACGGCAAAGGCAAAGGTAGCAGGGCGGTAGCTGGCTGGGTGGCTGGCTGGCGCCGAAGCTCCTCGAAGCTCATCGTGTAGCAGGGGTCGACACCACCTCGAGGGAATGGGCCGAGCAGGAAATGCATGGGTCGTGATTGCGCACGACTCGTTCTGCCAGGACGGTGGCCTCGGCATGAGGCAACGCTGCGAGCTGGGGTGCTAGCGCGCGCAGGTCATCTTCGATGGCACGCTGGTTCTGGGCGGTCGGCGGGACGATGGTCGCCTCGCGAACGACTCCCTGCTCGTCGATGGTGTAGCGATGGTAGAGGCTGCCGCGCGGAGCCTCGGTGCAGCCATGACCGGTGCCTGGCTGGACCGTGAAGGGAACGGATGACTGCGCTGGATGCCGGTACTGTTCGACTATGGCTGCTGCCTCGGTGAAGGCGTGCAGGATCTCCACGCAGCGGACGAGCAGGCTCTTGAACGGGTTCTTGACCGGCGGAATCAACCCAATCGCGCGCGCCGCTTCCTTGGCCTCGTCGGCGAGCAGGTCGAAGCTCAGATTGAATCTGGCCATGGGCCCGCACAAATAGGCGCCGCCGTGACTGCGCACCGACGATTGGAGCGCATGCGAATACGGTACCTGGTGTTCGCCGAGATACTGCTCGTACTCCCTTACCTCGATGTCGATCCCTTGGCTCGAGGCGATTCTGCCCTCGAAGAGCGGGTACTCGCTCGGATGACGCAACGCAACGAGCTCGTAGTCCCTCTCGAGCTCGGGAAATGGCAGAAGCGCCGCCCAGCCGAGTACCTCGCGCACTGCCTGCGCTCCCCAGCGAAGCTCGGGCAGCAGCAGCGTAAGCTCCGACCGCTGCGGTGCTCGGTAGAAGCCGCCAATGCGGACGTTGATTGGATGGATTTCGCGACCACCCATGGCTCGCAGGATCTCGTTGCCGATCTTCTTGATGCGCAGGCCGCGGGCGACCAGATCGCGGTGATCCTTGGCCATGGCAATCGCATCGGGATAGCCGAGAAAGTCGGGAGCGTGGAGCAGGAACACGTGCAAGCCGTGGCTCTCGATCCATTCGCCGAGGTAGATTAGCCGGCGCAAGCGGCGCAGCTCGCCGTCCAGCTCGATCCCCATGATGCTCTCGAGCGCACGACAGCTACTCAGCTGGTAGGCGATCGGGCATATGCCGCAGACTCGGGACGTGATGTCCGGCACCTCGGTGAAGGCGCGGCCGCGCAGGAATGCCTCGAACAAGCGCGGTGGCTCGGTAACCCGAAAGCGCAGCTCCGCCACCTTTCCGGCCACCAAGCGAATGCTGACTGCGCCCTCTCCTTCGACGCGCGCCAGCTCACCGACCTGAATAGTGCGATTGCTCATTTTCGCGTCCGTTCTAAACAGAATCGCCTCGAGGTTGACGCCTGCTATTGCGGCGGCTGCTGCGGCGGCGGCTGCTGCTGCTGCTCGCTCTCGTGAAGCGCTGCCTCCCTGCGAAACGCCTCGGCATTCGCGTAGAACATGCGGAATGCGCGAAGCAGATCGGGCTCGGTCGCTCCCGCGCTGCGGAACGCTCGGACGAGCGAAGCGCTGTTCGGGGTCTCCATCGGTCCGTAGCAGGAGTAGCAGCCCCGATGATAGCGCGGACACAGAGCGCCACAGCCAGCGCGGGTCACTGGTCCCATGCACGGAGTGCCGGTAACCATGACGCAGACGTTGCCGGCGAGCTTGCAGTCGACGCACACGCTATGGGCAGGAATCGCCGGAACGCGTCCCTCTCGATAGGACAGAATCGTCTCGAGCAGTTGCCGCTTGTTGATCGGACAACCCTGCAGCTCGTAGTCGACGGGCACGTTGTCCCTGATCCCCGTCGAGGTTTGCAGCGCCGCCACGTGCTCTGGCTGCGGATAGACGTAGGCCAGGTACTCCTTGACTTTGGCGAAGTTGCGCAGCGCCTGGATACCGCCGCTGGTGGCGCAGGTTCCGATCGCCACCAGCACGCGGGAAATCCGGCGGATCTCCCTTATGCGCTTGACATCGAATGGGGTAGCGATCGAGCCGTCGACCAGCGAAATATCGTACGGCCCGCGGATTGGAGTCCGGCTAGCCTCGAGAAAATAGGCGATGTCCACCGTCTCCGGGAGCTGCAGCAGCTCGTCCTCCAGATCGAGCAAGCTCAGCTGGCAACCGTCACAGGAGGCGAGCTTCCACACTGCCAGTCGAAATGGACGCCGAGCTGCCATGCACAATCTCCTCGAACGGATTGGTGACTCACAATCAGACCTCCCTCTTGTCAAGGAAGGGCGCAATCCGGTCGAGACGCACGACCGGACCGTCCTTGCAAACGAAGAACGGGAGATACTGGCAATGCCCGCAGAGCCCGACGCCGCATTTCATGTTTCGCTCCAACGAGAGATAGATGCGATCCTTGCCGATGCCGCGCTCCTCGAGCTCGCGAGCGACAAAACGCATCATCACTTCTGGCCCGCACACCATCGCAAGCGCGGTCGCACTGTCGGCGGTGATGGTTGGCAGCAGGGCAGTGACAATGTCGACGCGTCCATGCCAGTCGGGACGGGCCCGATCCACCGTGACCTCGAGCTCGATGTCCAGGCGGCCGCGCCAGCGTTCGAGCTCTCGACGATAGAGAAGGTCGCGCGGGGTACGAGCGCCATAGAGGATGGCTATGCGCCGGTAGTCCTGGCGGTGATCGATGAGGTGATAGATCGCCGGTCGCAACGGGGCAATACCCAGGCCACCGGCGATCAAAATCACGTCCCTTCCCTTGGCCTCGTCGAGCGGCCAGCCGTGACCATACGGTCCCCTCACTCCGAGGACGCAACCACGACGCAGCGCCTGGAGGGAACCGGTGACTCTGCCTACTGCGCGGATGGTATGGACGAGCTCCAAGGAGCGGCGCGGATCGCCGCTGATCGATATCGGAACCTCGCCCGCACCAAGGGCGTAGAGCATGTTGAATTGACCGGGCACGAACGAGAACCCCTCTGGCCAGGCCACCGTCGAGTCGAGGGTAAGAGTGAACGTGTCGGGCGTCTCCCAGCCAATCCGCTGGATCGGCAGCGGGCGTGGGATCAGCGAATCGGGGGTGCGAAGAGGCGCCAGCATGGTGCTACATCTCTGCTCGATACATGTCCAGCCGCTGCAGTCGAGCTCTCTTGAGGCGTTCGCCCAGCCTGGCAATCAGTCGCTTGGCGATGGCATAGCCCAGCGAGTTGTCTGCCTCCATTTTGGAGCGCAGGCATTGGGCGTCGAACGCCAGAGCAGTCACCGAATCGACCGCCCGAACATCCATCGTCCATCGGAAGGGCGGGAACAGCCAGGAGATACCTACGATGTCGCCTGGCTCGAGGGTTTCGAGATCGACCGGACCTTTTCCCGGCATATCGATCTCCAGCGCCACTCGCCCACTGCGAATGAGAAACATCACGTTGGCGTCGCCGCCCTCCTTGATGAGAAATTCTCCCGGTGCAAAGCTGGCCTCCGTAGCGCAGCCGACCATGAATTCGACCAAGTCCTCTCTAAAACCTCTGAGGAACTGATGGTCTCGAAGAACGGGCTCAAGATCGTCCATGCTCGTGTCCTCGTCGTCGTCGCCGGTTATCGGGCGGCTGCGCTGCCGGATGTTGGCGGATTGCCGCCACCTCTTCGGTGATGTCGATGCCGACCGGACACCAGGTGATGCAGCGACCACAGCCCACGCATCCCGACATGCCGAATTGATCGATCCACGAGCAGACCTTGTGTACCAGCCACTGGCGGTAGCGCGAGAGGTGGCTCGCCCGGACGCTGCCACCATGGATGTACGAGTGTCCCATGGTGAAGCACGAATCCCAGTACCTCTTCTGCTCGGCGCCTCGACCGTCGATATCGATCAAGTCCTGGGTCGTCGCACAGAAACAGGTTGGACAGACGAGAGTGCAGTTGGTGCACGCCAGACAGCGACTGGCGACGTCCTTCCAGCGCGGGTGCTCGAGATTTCCATAGAGCAGTCTCTGGATTTCGCGGTTGTCGAAGACCCGACCCATGTGCGCGGCCGTGGCGGCGCAGAGCGCGGCGGCTGCCTCGGTGTCGACCTGCCCGGCCACGGCAACAGGACCGACGCGGCCGAGAATCCGTGCCCCTGCTTCGCTGCCGATTTCGACGAGAAACCGATGGCCGGCACCATCCGTGAGCTCGGTCAGTGCCAGGTCGAAGCCCTGCATTGCGCGTGGTCCAGTGCCCATCGACACGCAGAAACAAGTGCCGCCTGCTGCTGCGCAATTCACGGCAACAACGAACACCTGGCTACGCTTGGCACAGTAGATCGGGTCGGCGAATCGGTCGTGTACGAAGATGCGATCCTGGATTGCGATCGCGGCAAGATCGCACGGCCGCACGTCGAGGAGCGCCAACCGCTCGGCTGGCGCTTGCTCGCGGGCAGCGACAAAGGTGCCGTCATGCCGGCCCACCTTCCACAGAGTCACCTCTGGCAGAAAAAAGCGCTCCTTCCAGGAATGCTGGCCGACCGCGTATCCGAACCACCTGTCGTCGTCGCGCCGGCGCAGCCGATAGGTGCCAGCTTCCTGATCC
>JAZDLZ010000087.1:0-4422 GCA_043801535.1 Pseudomonadota bacterium | reverse complement strand
GACCAAAGACCGAGAACGGCCTGCGCTCCCTCGGGTGCCTTGTCATGTCCATCCGACCGAGACACGTCCACGTCGGGTATCGCTGACGCTCTGGTTTCGCCGCCATCGACGGGGGACCAACGAGCAACGATCACACCCCCTGCCTACCTACCTATTGACTGCACTTCCCCGAATGTGATAGGCACTAGACGCTTGCTTTCCGGGTGGACTGAACTGTCAGCACCTCTTGGGGCAGGCAGATAGCTCGAATAGTCGAGACAACAATTCGAAAAATGGAGGAACCGATGTCGAGGTCGAGGCTGAGTACACTATCTTTCCTACTCTTTGGGAGCGTTGGCCTAGCAGCGGGCTGTGACGGGACGATCGAAAGCGATTCCGTTTCGTCGAAGCAGGAAGCTTTGTGCCTGTGCTCGCTGGTCTACGAGCCGGTCTGCGGCGCAGACGGCAAGACGTACTCCAACGAATGCACGGCAAACTGCGCTGGCGTCGACGTGGTCCACGATGGTGCGTGCCTCGGCAGTTGGTATTGCCCCACTGCCGTTCTGCCGGTCTGTGCCTACAACGCAGCCACCCAGACCACTGCCACCTTCCGCAATATGATCTGTTACCTCGGTTTCTCCGTCACCAAGGACAACAGCGGGTGGGCGATAACGAATGGCTCGGACGCTTGCTGTGACGTCGCCGAGGACGAGACCGATTTCGAGTGTCCGGACGGTTCGTCGGTGACGCAGTGCGCGTGCCCGCAAAATGGTGGGCCACTGCAATGCGACCCGAACCCGCTGTTCGAATGCCCGGGATACTGCACGCCCGGGACCACCGCCGAGGAATGCGACCTCTTCTGTCCCTGCTTTCCCGCTGTCGACAGTTGCTGCGTAATGGTGTCCCCTTACTACTTCACCAAGGTTCTCGCCAACGAATGCACGGACTACTACCCCTCGTCTGCTGGCAAATGCTGCACTCCGAAAGTCTGCGGGATTGACGGCCAGTTCATCTTCCAGGACGACCAGACGCAGTGTTGGTCCGACTGGTAGGGGGGTGCTAAGCTCCGGCCACATGACGATGCCACCAACTACGTTGTCCACGTCTCAGCGGCGCCCAGGCCCGGCAGCAACCGCCGACGTGATCATCGAGCTTTCCGCTGGCGGCATCGTGCTGGTTTCTCGGAAGTATCAGCCATTCGGATGGGCGCTGCCGGGCGGTTTCGTTGACGCAGGAGAGACTCTGGCGCAAGCTGCAAGACGAGAGGCCAAGGAAGAGACCTCACTGGATGTGGAGATCACCGAGCTCTTTCACTGCTATAGCGATCCTCGTCGCGACCAGCGGCTGCACACTGTCTCGGCCGTCTTCATTGCCAGAGCGGACGGCATTCCCGTTGCCTCGGACGATGCAGCCGGGGTCGACGTATTTGCTGCGGACAACCTTCCTTCTCCCCTCGCCTTCGACCACCAGACTATCCTTGAGGACTTCTTCCTCTACCGAAAAACGGGCCGCCGCCCATCACCGGAGCGATGAATAATGCCCTACGATTTCGTGCTGGCCGATGACGAAAAGCACGAGCTGCTTCGCATTGCTCGTGCCACCCTCAAGGAATTCCTCACTTCTGGTCGTACCCCTCCGGGCGCGCCGCACCGCAAGTCACTCACTGCTCCTGCCGCGGTATTCGTCTCTCTCCACGCCGGAGACAGCCTGCGCGGGTGCATCGGCACCATTGCCGAGGACGCCCCTCTCTACAAGGCTGTTCAACAGATGGCAGTTGCCGCCGCTACCAGGGATCCTCGCTTCCAGCCTGTGTCCTTGAAGGAGCTATCCCTCCTTACCGTCGAAGTTTCGGTACTTGGCGAGCGCTGCCCGCTCTCGTCTCCCGAGCAGATCGAGATCGGCAAACACGGACTGATCCTGACTGCGTTTGGACGGCGTGGCCTTTTGCTCCCCCAGGTTGCCGTCGAGCATGGCTGGAGCCCTCTGGTATTCTTGGAGAAGACCTGCGAGAAGGCCGGCCTGCCGGAAGCGAGCTGGCAAGACCCGAACGCAGTCGTGGAAGTATTCTCTGCGCAGGTATTCAGCGAGAGCTCGTCTCGATGATGCTCGCCTGAGCTATTGCCAGGGCAGCCAGCTCGACAAGACCGTCTTCCTCGGCCATAGTCGCCAGTACTTCCATGGCTCGGATGGCTCTCGGCTTCGCAGCGTAACTACCCACCAAGAGTAGCGCCGCCTCGATCTCCAGCCTACCCGCGGAGTTTCTTGGCTCCAACTGGGCCCGACCTTCGAGCGCGTCAACGGATTGCCAATTCCACCCCAGAACGGAAGCGTACAGACGCGCCGCTTCCTCGGGATCGCCAGCGGCCAATCTGGCTGTGGCCAACAGTTTTGCGGCCAGGGCGTCGCCAGGCCAACGGCCAAACCAGTCAGCGAGGAGCGCGGCGTGGCTTCCCGGAGCAATTGCCGCCGACAGCGCTGCGCGTCGCGAGCCAGGATTCTCGAGGGCAAGCCACGATGGGGGAGCAGCGAGCGAAAGCTCCGCTGCAATCTGCCACCGCACGTCATCACCCAGATAGCTCGGAATCTCTGCCTCGTAGGCAACGAAGGCTCGTCTTGCGTCCTCGCTCCTCCCCGCTGCCAGCGCCGCAGTGATCAATTCCTGGTAGGCAGTCCAGCGGACGTCGCCTTCGGCAAGAGCGAGAGCCTGTTTGGCGGCGGCAATCGCCTCGATCTCCAACCCTGCTTCGCGGTAGACGCGCGCTGCGGCGGCGCTCGCCAGACCGCGCACCCGCGACCAGAGCTCCACGCTGCGAAGGTAGACGGACGCTCGCCCAGCATCGCCAACCGCGGCGGCCAGGGTGAAAGCCTCAAAGCTCGCTCGCACGTCGGCTGGCTCCTCGGCCAGCAGCGTCTCCACCCATCGCAGCGCCCGAGCAGGATCTCCGTGATGGCGGTAGAGCGAGATCACGGCCGGGCCACGACAATGGCTCGACAGGTCACCGTCGACGAAGTCTTTCGCCAGTCGCTCGGCCACGATTGGATTGGTACGGATTGCCAGTGCGACTGCCACAAGTCCTTCGTCGAGATCGTCGAGGCCACAGTCTTGGATCGGGGCTTCGGGAGCACCAGGAAAACGTCCGTATGAAGGTGCAGGCGCGATGCGCTCAAAGAAGGCCTGCTCCTCGAAAGCATCCTCCGCTAGCCGCAGCTCGAGCCGGGGCGGCCGATCTGCCGAAACCGGCAGAGCCAAGCGAGACGACGACTCCGAGCTGGGTGGCGGCGTGGCGCCAATTCGACGGTCGGAGCGAGAAGGGTCCAACGGAGATGCACTGGCCGAAAATGCAGGCAACATCGCCTCGAGGCGGGGAGCCAGGCGCCGTAGTGCCAAGCGCCACCTGTCAAGCGATTCGCTGCCCTTTGTTGCGCTCTCTCCGAGCCATGCCGTCGCTGCCGCCAGCACGACGCTCCTTGTCGTCGCTTCGCGATTCGCCACGCGGGCGAGGACTGCCCGACCGCGATCGACCAGCGCGCCATCTCCAGCCAGGCCGATGCTCTCCAGCGCGCCTTCGTCATTGGCGAACGCTCGCTCGAATGCAACCACGAGATGGCCATGAGGCGGAACGTCACCGCCGTCGGCCTCGGCGAGGGCAGCCACTACCGAGGGTGCAGCGATGCCATCGATCCGTCCGATCGTTGGCCGCAACCACTGGGGGAACTCCTCGCGAGAATAGCGTGCTGCTGCGCGCTCGATGCACGTCATGGCCCAGGACGGAAGCCACTCGGCTTGTTCGCCCCACAGCCATGCAGCCAACGCCACAGTGACCAGCTCAGCAGTAGCCTCCGGTGGTGGCACCGTCTGATAACAAGCATTCATCCAGGGCGACACCGTGGGACGCTCGTGGTAGGCAGAGCTGATCTCGCGAGCACGCCAAGACGAGCACATCGACGAAAAGCCAGAGAACGCACACGCCGCTGCACGGCCGATTGATTCCTGCTCCGGCGACATTCCGGCAAGAAGAGCTGGAGCGTCGGCGGTCGGTTTGGCGGCCTGCCGTGCCCGAGCTGCCAGCCCAATGACCTGCCCATCCTGTCGACGATCGCGGACGGGGTGATCCCCAAAAAGGAGCTGGACGTCTTTTGGGGCAAGGCCAAGGAGAAGGCCAAAGAAACCCTGAAACCCGCCGACCTTTCCGCTCAGGAAACAGTTGAAGCCCGAAAGGAATCCGCGAGCCGGATGGCCGAGTCGGCGGCTCTCAATGAGGAAAAATTGATCGGGGACCGAGAGGAAAAGAAGCTCTCGGCGCTGTATCACCGGCTCAATGAGGATGAAAAGGAACTGAAGAAGCTGGAGGAGAAGGTGCGCGCGCTGGAGGAAAAGGCGGACAAAAATGAGCGGAAATAATCGGTCGGGATACTGTCACGGCAGGACTCTCTCCGGACGGC
>JAZDLZ010000086.1:0-3106 GCA_043801535.1 Pseudomonadota bacterium | reverse complement strand
GACCAAAGACCGAGAACGGCCTGCGCTCCCTCGGGTGCCTTGTCATGTCCATCCGACCGAGACACGTCCACGTCGGGTATCGCTGACGCTCTGGTTTCGCCGCCATCGACGGGGGACCAACGAGCAACGATCACACCCCTACCAGGCTCTTCCCTGGCAATCCTGGCGTCCTGGCGGTCTATGGTTTTTTTTCTTATCGGCGGCGGCTCGCAGTTGCATTATTGACAGTCGCGTCATGACAGCGGAGGAAGCGCCAATGAAGAGGCTGTTGCTCAGTTTGTTCGTCGCTGGCCTGCTTGGCTGTGGAGGTAGCGAGGCTGTTGCCCCAAAGCCGCTGGGATTCGTTCTCGAGGATTTACACATCGCGAGTGTCGCTCTGGAGGAAAAACAGGCGGTTCTCCAGTCGAAGCAGGAATGGGATGTGGCACAGATGGAACGAGCCAAGGTTGAGGCCGACTATGAAGAGCACCAGGTGCGCGTTGAAATTGCCCGCAACCAGTGCGAGCAGGCGGTGCTAGCCGAAAAGAGCGCCCAGGCCGAGAAGCGTGCTGCCGATCGAAGTGGCAATCTGACTCGCGTCAACAGCGCAGAGCGAGGTCTCCGCGCCGCGGAGCTTGGCCGCCGCACTGCCGATGCGAAGCTCGGTTTCCTGCAAACCAAAGGAAATTGGCTTGTCAAGCAGATTCGTTACCATCAGTTCAACGCCTTGGCTCGCGAAGCCAAACACCAGCTCGAAAAGGCCAGGCTCGCCCAGTCGAAGAACATTCGCCCAGCGGGGTTCGCGTTCGCCAACTTCGAGAGCCAGTATCGCGAGCGTTCGGAAACTGCCCAGCGCATCAAGATGGAGTCAGAGCGGGAAAAGCAGTTGACCAAGGCCAAGCGGCAGGACTGGAACCGGGCAGAGCGCGAATACCTGGCCACGAAAGGGGCCAAGGATGCCCCGGAGAGTGAGTCGGAGACGTTCTGACAGGAACGCCGGCCGAAGGTGGAGTCGGGCGGGCTGATCTCGGCGAAGGTGCTGCGCTTCCCTTGGGAGCAGACGATGCCTCTGTGGAAACGAGATCCGCCCGTTGACGTCTGCGTGGACCTAGCCCGGCCGCATTATGCCGTGAGCGTCTCCTGGAATTCCGTTCTTCTCCTCGCGGAGGGCGCGAATCGTTGTGGACCGGGTGAGGAAACGTCAGCGCTTCGTCGAGAGCCGGGGTGAGCGCGGAGAAGTAGGAGCGGCCGGCGACCTTCTTCTCGCCTACGAGATCCTTATCGCTCGCCTGGATGTGCGGCTGTGACCTGAATCGTGTGGGTGGTGGCCGCTGCCTAGTGCCGGAACGCTTCCCCTCCGGCATTGCCGGCATTGCCGGTCGCCTGTGGCCTGTTCCGCAGCGGAGGGAACGAGCCGAAGCCAGACGGCCCGACTAGACGAATGCTGCCGGTTGGAATCCTTCCCTGCTTCCGAATCCCAGACACCTTCATTGACGCTGTTCTCACGCCTGGTTACCATTCGAACGTGCAGTCGGAAGGCAACCGTGAGGACTCGCCACGGGTTCTCGTGGTAGATGACGAGCAGGTCATTCGCGAAATCCTGAGCGACTTCCTGACTCTCGAAGGCTACGTGGTGAAGACCGTCGAGGACGGGGAGACTGCTCTCCGTGAGCTACGGCTTCGCCCCTATGATTTGGTGATTTCCGACCTGAAGATGCCTCGGCTCGGTGGGTTGGAGCTTCTCGAGCGAATCGCTAGCGAGAAGCTCAATGTGCTCACGATCATTATGACCGGTTTCGGCACCGTCGAGACGGCGATCGAAGCGATGAAGAAGGGCGCGTACGACTACATTCTCAAACCCTTCAAGGTCGAAGAAGTCGTTCACATCGTAAGACGAGGTCTCGAACGCCAGAGGCTACAGGCCGAGAACATCCGACTGCGCGAAGCCGTATCGCTGTACCGAGTGAGCGAGGCAGTTGCGTCTTGTTTGGAGATCGATCGAATAATCGACGGAGTCATCGACGCTGCCTGCACTGAGGGGGAGGCTGCCGTCGTCTGTCTTCATCTCCGGGACGACACGTCCTACTGCTATGACGAGAGGACTGTCAGGCATTCTCCTGCCGTCGACAAGCATGACAAGGCGCTGGTTGGTTCCATCAGCATGGAGGAGCTCCTTGGCAGGTTCCGCCAGGATCACCCGGTATTGGCTCACGGGATCAAGGCGTCGCGCTACTTCGAATCCAGCCTAGAAGGACGTTCCCTGGTGTCGTTCACCTCGGTCCCGATGAAGGTCAGGGATCAGGTGATTGGCATGTTGAGCGCCATCAGCTTCTCGAGAGGAAAGAAGTTCGACGAGGGGCACCGCAAGCTGCTGGCCATTCTGGCGAGTCGAGCGGCGGTGTCCATTGAGAACGCGAATCTCTACGAGGATCTCGTTGCGCGCAACAGGGACCTCGAGCAAGCCAACCGTTCTCTCGAAGAGAATTTTTGCCAGACCATTGTCGGATTCGCCCGCGCTCTCGAGGAATCCGACCGCTATACGCGCGGCCATTCCGAGCGCGTAGCTGCGTACGCTCGCCTGATCGCCGAGGGAATGCGTTTCCCGAACGGTGAGGTGGAGACGGTGGTGCAGGCAGCGCTGATGCACGATATCGGAAAGATCGGTATCCGCTACGAGAAGCTCAACAAGCCAGGCAAGCTGACTCCCGAGGAAGTAGCGATGTTTCGCACCCATCCAGCAAAGGGAAAACGGATTCTCGAGCCAATTCCCTTTATGCGCGAGCTCATTCCGGGGTGCTTCTGCCACCACGAGTCGTTCGACGGCGGCGGGTATCCGCAGGCTCTCATCGGTGAAGAGATACCACTGCTCGGCCGCATTGTTGCCGTCGCCGACACCTACGACGCCATGACCTCGGATCGTGCCTACCGCAAGGCCTTGCCTCACCACATCGCCGTCGCCGAGCTCGAGAGGTGCAGTGGCACCCAGTTCGACCCTACGATCGTGGATGTGTTCATCCAGGCGGTGGAGGATTATCGTCGGAGAGAACTGTCAGTAGGCAACGAGGTCCCGCACTGAACGCTTGGTCGCCCGGTCAAATAAAGGAAGTCGGTGGCCGACGACCAGCGA
>JAZDLZ010000084.1:0-8790 GCA_043801535.1 Pseudomonadota bacterium | reverse complement strand
GTCACCAGAGTAGAGCTCGAGGTGGCCGCGGCAGCGCGAGCCCACACCGACGCGCTGGCTGGATTGCAGACCGCTCGCCTGGAGTTGGGATACCTCATCAACGTCGCTCCGCTGCCTCAGCTCCGCACGCCAACCGATCTCCTCGCCGCCGCCGCCGCCATTTGGACACCTCCCGCGGAGAGCACGGTGCTGGCCTCGGCGCTCGAGCACCGGCTCGATCTTGGCGCGCTCCGCTCCCGCCAACTCGCTGCCCGTGCCTACGCCGAGGAGCCCAAGCTGCGCTGGCTACCTCGCCTGGGTCTTTCCGGCCAGATGGTGCTCGCGGCAGGTACATCCGGCAGAGCTGACGGTCTCGACGGACTGGTCGCCATCACCCTCGGTTGGTCCCTTTTCGACGGTGCCCAGCGTCAGGCAGAACGGCGGGAGCGCGAGGCGTTGCTGGCCATCGCCGACCTCGAGCTGCAGGCTCGATCCAGGCAAGTAGTGCTGGAGGTGCGTCGTTCCCTGGTGAGTCTTACTGCCGCCCAGATTTCGCTCGAGCAGAGCAGAGCCGCCGCCGCCGCCGCAAAGCGCAATGCCGAGGAGACCTCTGCGCTCTACCAGCAAGGATTGGCAAGAGCGATCGAAGTGACTGACGCTGGCCTTGGCCTTTTCGAAGCCGAAGTCGAGATGGCCAAGGCCGAATACCGAATCGCCCTGGCTTTCCTGGAGCTCCACGCAGCGTTCGGCCAGGACTTGCAGTCTTTCATGGCGACGGCAAAACGATGACCAACAAGACGACCCCTAAAACGGCGATAGTGACCACGAGCGCAGCGCGGCTTCGCCGCGCAGAGCGAGTCGCGGCGCTGCACCAAGCTGGGTATCGCCAGGAAAGTGACGCGCCGCGGTTCCCCTCCTCGGAGAGGGAGGACCCGTCGGAGGTCCCCTCCGACGGGGGGCGGCGAGGGCTCGCAGCTGCCCCTAGATCGAGGGGCGGAGGGGTGGTCTTGAGGCGCGCTAGCGCCGGATCAGAGACGACGTCCGACAATCAAGAATCCGTCTTGTGTGGCGGAGGCCTGAGACGCGCCACGATTCTCGCCGTGCTGTGCGGAGCCGGGTTGGCCTGCTGCCAGCCCCAGTCTCCGTCGCAGCCTCGGCCGCTCTCGCAGTCCCAACCACCTTCGACGACACAGTCGCCGGGAACGGCCGCACCCGCACCCGCACCCGCACCGACGCCGGCGCCGACGCCTCCGGCGACGCCGCCCACCGGCAGCAACAGGCAGTCGCCAGGAAAGGGCAGGGTGGATTTTCCCGTCGAGGTCGCTCCGATCGTGGCCAGGATGGTCGAGTACTCGGTGCCAGCAGTGGGCTCGGTCGAGGCATTCGAACGGATTCAGATCACCGCGCGGATTCCTGGCGCTGTCGAGACCGTGCGTTTCGAAGAAGGGCAGGCCGTGAAGCGCGGGCAGGTGCTCGTCGAGATCGACCCGGTTCGCTACCGGCTGGCTGTCAGTACGGCGCAAGCCATTCTGGCCAAGGCCGAGGCTGCAGCGGGAGAGGCCGAACAGGCGGTGGCCAGGCGCGAGTCTGCTGCTGCCAGCTCTCCAGGCATCATCCCAGGGGAAGAGATGGAAGCCCATCGGTCTCGGGCACAGGCTGCCCTTGCCGAGGTCAGGACCGCCAAGGTCGCTCTGCAGCGCGCCGAGGTCGACCTGCGCGACGCTTACGTGCGGGCGCCACGCCACGGCATCGTCCAGACTCGCAACGTCGAGACCGGGCAGTACGTACAGCCAGGCAGTCTGCTGGCGACGATGGTCCGGCGCGATCCGTTGCTCCTGCGCTTCAAGCTGTCCGAGGTCGACGCCGCCCGGATCGTCCCGGGCAGCACGGTTCGGTTCAGGATCGACGGTTCGGTGGAAGAGCATCCTGCCATCGTCAGCCACGTTGCCGAGGCAGCCGACGCTACCTCGCGCATGGTTCAAGTAGTGGCCAAGGTTGGCGGCGGGGGCAGTCAGTCGCTGCGCGCCGGAGCCTTTGCTCGGATCACCGTACCGATCAAGGCGGCCAAGAGCGCGATCGTGATCCCGCAATTGGCGGTCCGGCCGAGCGAGCACGGCTTCATCACCTTCGTGGTGGAGGGTGGCATTGCCAGGCGACGGGTAGTCAAGCTGGGAATGCGTACGGCAGACGGACAGGTCGAGGTACTCGACGGGCTGCGGCAGGGAGAGTCTTTCGTCGTTCGCGGCGCCGAGCCGCTCAAGGATGGTGCCAGCGTGCGGATTGCGGATACTGCGAGAGCGAGTGGCGCTACCCAAGGAGCGGCCGGCAGTGAAGCTCACTGAATCCTGCATTCGCAAGCCCGTCCTGGCGTGGATGCTCATGGCGGCGACGGTGGTGTTCGGCGGCGTCGCGGTATCTCGCATCGGCATCAGTCAGTTCCCCGACGTCGATTTCCCCAACATCACTGTCTCGGTGAGCTGGGAGGCGGCAGCTCCCGAGTCGGTCGAATACGAGATCGTCGAACCGCTCGAGGAGGCCGTCGTTCAGGTCGAGGGAGTGCGGTCGATCAGCTCGGCGGCACGACAGGGAAGCGCGTCGATTACCGTCGAGCTCGATCTCTCCCGGGACGTCGACCTGGCGATGCAGGACGTGCAGACGGCAGTCTCGAGAGCGCAGCGCCATCTGCCGCGCGACATCGACCCCCCGGTCGTCGCCAAGTCGAATCCCGAGGACAATCCCATCATGTGGATCGGCCTGACCGGTCCCTTCTCGCAGCAGGTCCTCGCCGATACGGTCCGCTACCGGCTCCAGGAGAAACTCCAGGCCGTCCCTGGCGTTGGCGAGGTGATCCTCGGCGGCTATCTCGAGCGCAACGTGCGCATATGGATCGACGCCGATCGTCTCGCCGCCCGAGCCCTCGCCGTGACGGACGTCGTGGCAGCGCTCCATCGCGAGCACGTCGAGCTTCCGGCTGGTCAGCTCACGACCGCTGGTCGCGAAATCAACGTGCGCGTGCTGGGCGAGGCGCTCGATCTCGAGACGCTGCGCAAGATTGTCGTCCGCGAGCGAGAAGACGCACCCATCTATCTCGCCGACGTCGCCCTGGTGGAGGACGGCTTCGAGGACATCCGTCGTCTCGCCCGCGCCAACGGCGCGCCCGTCCAGGGCGTCGGAATCCGCAAGCAGCGAGGGGCCAATGCCGTTGCCGTGGCCAGGGGAGTGCGCGGGGTGCTGGAACGGATCAACCAGACGCTTCCAGAGGGAATGAAAGTCCGGGTGTCCTTCGATTCGACCTCGTTCATCGAGGAGTCGGTTGCCGAGATCGAGCTCGAGCTCCTGGTGGCGGTCATTCTCACTTCGCTGGTGTGCTGGTTCTTTCTCGGATCGCTGTCGAGCACCCTGAACGTCCTGCTGGCCATCCCGATGTCTCTGCTCGGCACCATCGCGGTCATCTATTTCGCCGGTTTTACCCTGAATACTTTCACTCTTCTGGCGCTGTCGCTGGCAGTCGGCATCGTGGTCGACGACGCGATCATGGTCATGGAGAACATCTTCCGCCACGCCGAAGGTGGCAAGGACCGGACTGCTGCCGCCCGCGAGGGCACCGCCGAGATCACCTCTGCGGCGCTGGCAGCCACCATGGCGGTCATCGCGATCTTCTTGCCGGTCGTCTTCATGGAGGGCGTGATCGGCAAGTTCTTCCTGCAATTCGGCATTGCCTTGTCGGTGGCAGTCGCGCTCAGCTATCTGGAAGCCGTCACTCTGGCACCAGCACGTTGCTCCCAGTTTCTCAACGTGTCGCGCGAAGACCGAGGGCGGGTCGGCCGGCTCGCCGATGCCATCGCCGCTGCCCTGGCTCGTGGCTACCACGCGCTGCTCGAGCGTGGAGTACGGCACCCATGGCTGGTGCTGGCGATCGCGGCCGGTGTCTTTGCCTTGGCCATCGTTGTCGGAAGGAGGCTCCCCGGTGAGTTCGTTCCCTCGCAAGACCAGAGTCTGCTCATGGTCAGGTTCCAGGCACAGGTCTCTGCCAGTCTGGAGGAGACCGACCGGCTGCTCGAGCGTGCCGAGGCCGTGCTCGCCGATCGTCCGGAGATAGCCAACACGATGGCGATGATTGGCGGTTTTGGCGGCAGTGGGGTGAGCAGCGGGGTAATGTTCATCACTCTCGTTCCCCCAGAGGAGCGCAAGAGCACCCAGAACGAATTCGCCGCGCTTCTGCGGCGCCAGCTCAACGCCATTCCCGGTTTGCGGGCGGTCATCCAGGACACCTCGCAATCGGGATTCACGTCTCAGCGCGGCTTCCCAATGGAGCTGTCGATCCGTGGACCTGACTGGGAAACGCTGGTTGCGACCACCGACGACATTAGCGCCCGACTGGCCCAGAGCGGGCTGGTGGTCGATCTCGATACCGACTATCGGCTCGGGATGCCGGAGCTACAGGTATTCCCCGACCGGGCGCGGGCAGCCGACATCGGGGTTTCGGTCGACGACATTGCGACCGCGGTTTCCTCCCTGGTGGGCGGAGTGCGGGTTGGCAAGTACTCGTCGGCCGGCCGACGCTTTGACGTCAGGCTGCGGCTCCTGGCGAGCCAGAGAACGCGGCCAGAGGATATCGAGAGTCTCCTGGTTCGTTCCCAGGCCGGAGACCTGGTCCCGCTCGCTTCGCTGGTGAAGCTCGTGGAGAAGCCTGCTCTCCAGTCGATCACTCGGCGCGACCGCGAGCGCGCAATCACGCTATTCGGCAACATCGCCGAAGGCCACGCTCAGGACGAGGTTCTGGCGTTTGTCGACGGGATCCGGGCTGCCATGCCGGCCGGCTATCACCTCGTGTTGGGCGGCGCTAGCGTGGCGTATCGCGAGTCGATGGGTGGGTTGCTGTTCGCTCTCGTCCTCGGAATCATCGTGGCCTACATGGTTCTCGCTGCCCAGCTCAATTCGTTTCTCAATCCGGTGACCGTCCTCACGATTCTTCCCCTCTCGGTCGCCGGCGCTGCTTTCGCCCTTTCCGTAACCGGCCAGAGCCTGAACATCTTCAGCATGATCGGCATCCTGCTGCTCATGGGCATCGTCAAGAAGAACTCGATCATCCTCGTCGACTACGCTACCAAGCTGCGCAGCGAGGGACTGGACGCCAAGGAGGCGATCCTGCGCGCTGGCCCAGTGCGCTTGCGACCGATACTCATGACGTCCTTCTCCACCATGATGGCAGCAGCACCAGCCTCGCTTGCTCTCGGACCGGGAGGCGAAATCCGCCGGCCGATGGCCATCGCCGTGATCGGCGGCATCGTGGTTTCTACTGCACTGAGCTTGCTGGTCGTACCAGCGTTCTATCTGATTGCCGATCGGATCAAGAGCCGCCTGATGCGCCTGATGCGACTGAGTCGACGGGTGCGGTAAGGAGCCGCCGCGTCCTAGCCACAATGCCAGTCACTTAAGGAGCCAGGAGAACGGAATCCCAAAGGTTTTCGCCAGCCCGGATTGAGGGGGCGGGCTGCGCGGCGAGCAGGGTTTTTGAACGCGAGCGAGTTTCGCAGGCCGACGGAAAGGCACCTCACGATTCGAACGGACAACAACGTCCATGGAGCTCCGTGCGTGTCGAACCGCGGAGCCGAGGACTGTTTGGGCGATGGGGGGGCCCTGTCGAGCTTTGCTCGACGGGGGGGCGGCGAGGGCTCGCAGTCGCCCATAGATCGGGCAAAACACTGCTCGCCGAAAAGCTGCTCGCCCCCGACCACCGACGCTGCTTAAGTGATCGGCATTGGTCCTAGCCATTATTTCCCACGTTCTGCTCGAGCTTTCGCACGAAGGCATCGAAGGCGCCGGCATTCTGCTCGCCCAGCACGCCATTGGTGTAGCCAACGAGGTGGATGCGACCGCCCGGACCGACGGCCAGATCCCAGCAGGTGTCAACAGCCTCGGATCCATCCTGAACGATCCATGCTCGCTCTCCGTTTGCCTGGTACCGGGCAACGAAATAGTCGATGAGTCCTTTGTTGCCTTCTCCTGCCAGCGTGCCCTCCGTTCGACCACAGATCACAATGGCGCCTCCGGCATCGAGGTCGATCCCGAACGAGGTGTCTTTCTTCGATGTTCCGAATTGCTCGGTCCATTGCTTGGTTCCGTCGATACCTAGCTTGATCAGAAAGGCGTCCTTGTCACCCTGGCTGGTCTTGCCGTCGAGCGAGGAGAGCGTGTAGCCAGTGAGATAGAGCGCGCCGGCTTGCGAATCGACGACCAATCCGTTCGGGTACTCCTCGCCTGTTCCGCCGAATTGCCAGACCCATCCCTGGGTTCCGTCGGGTGCGTACTTGGCAACGAAGAGATCGAACGAGCCGGCGTTGCTCGTTCCGTCCAGCACGCCTCCGGTGTATCCAGCCACGTAGACATTGCCAGCCGCATCGAGGGCAATGGCGCTGCCCATGTCGCCGCTCTCGGATGCGAGCATGTGTACCCAGACTGGTTCGCCCTTGGCCGAGTATTTGGCCACGAAAGCATCGCCTTGCCCGGCGCTGGTTCCGTCTCCCACGGCGCCGTTGGTCAGCCCGGTAGCATAGCAGCTCCCCTGCTGGTCGATCGCGACCGCCATGCTCGTTTCTTCGCCGAGCGAGCTAATGACCGATATCCATTCGGTGTTGCCGTCGGGCGTGAGGCGAGCCAGAAACGCATCGCTTGCTCCTCGGCAGAAAGTGCTGGCCAGCTCGCCACCGGTGCTGCCGGTGATGCAGGCGTTGCCGGCGCTGTCGACGGCGATTCCGGTGATCGTATCGGGTTCGGCGGTGCCCAGAAGGCGTGTCCATGCGACCTTTCCGTCGAGACGCTGCTTTACCACGAAGCCATCGCTAGCGCCCGAACCCTCGATGCCGGCGAGCTCGGTGCTGCTCGTCTCGCCAACCGCGTACACATTGCCATTCGGGTCGACCGCCACGCCGTGCCCGAGGTCGATATCGTTGCCACCGAGCTGGGAGACCCAACCAGCGGTCGAGACCGCATCGATCGGAGTGGCGTCGACCGGGGCTTTCTCCCCATCATTCCCGCAGGTGGCCAGGCCGCAGGCAATCAGCAGTGACAGCGCTGGGATTCGGAGTCCACGAGGGGGTCCCTCTGGGGGAAGACAGCGCGCGCTACTGGGCACTTCCCACGTTCCATTCGAGCTTCTTGACGTAGATATCGAAGCTGCCGGCATTGGCGGCGCCGATCACGCCGTTGGTAAAGCCGATGATGTGAATGCGACTATCTGGACCGATAGCAAGGTCCCACGAGGGATCGACGCCTTCGGAACCGTCCTGGACGATCCACGCTCGCTGTCCGCTCGGCTCGTACTTGGCCACGAAATAGTCGACTGTCCCTTTGATGGTCGAGGTGGTGAGCTCACCTTCGGTTCGACCGGAGATGTAGACCGTGCCATCCGTGGCGTTCAAGTCGATGCCAAATCCGGTTTCCTTTTTTTCGGTGCCGAATTGCTCGGTCCACAGTTTCTGTCCGTCCGTTCCGAGCTTGATCAAGAAGACGTCCTTGTCGCCTTGGTTGGTTTTGCCGTCGAGCGAGGAAAGAGTGTAGCCAGTGAGATAGATGGCACTGTTCTTCGAGTCGGCGACAATGCCGTTCGGGTACTCCTCGCTCTCCCCGCCAAGTTGCCAGGCCCATCCCTTTGTTCCGTCGGATGAATACTTGACGACGAAGACGTCCAACGCCCCGGCGTTCTTGGTCTCGCCGAAGGCACCGACCGTGTAACCGGTCACGTAGGCATTGCCAGCCTCGTCGACAGCCAGCGCAGTGCCCATGTCACCGCCGGCGGTACCGAAGGTGCGCGCCCAGGCGAGCTCTCCCTCCGCCGAATACTTGACAATGAAAGCGTCCTCGTGGCCAGAGTTTTTTCCCTCGCCCACAGTGAGCTCTGTCATGCCGGCAGCGTAGCAGTTGCCCTCCTTGTCCGTTGCGACTCCGGTGGCCATGTCGTAGCCGCTCGAGCCGATATTCACGATCCAGGTAGTTGTTCCGTCGGGCTTCATCTTCGCCAAGAAAACGTCGCCCTGCCCGCCGTGGTATGTTCCGCCCAGCTCGCCACCGGTGTTCCCGACCAAACAGGCGTTGCCAGTGCCATCGACGGCGACACCGGCCACGGAGTCATAGGCGGTGGTGCCCAGCAGTCGCGTCCACTCGACCGTTCCGTCGGAGCGTAGTTTTACCACCAGCCCGTCGCCGCTACCGGCAGCCGTCTGGCCACCAAGCTCGGCGCTGCCCGTATCTCCAACTGCATACACATTGCCAGTCGGGTCGACCGCGAGAGCATAGCCAAGCTCGATATTGTCGCCACCGATCTGGGTCGCCCAGCCAGGGTCGTCGCCGGTGGCGTCGCCGGTGGCGTCGCCGGCGTCGATAGCGGCGTCGATAGCAGCGTCGACTGGTGTGCTTTCTCCGTTGTCGCAGGCGGCGAGGCAACAAGCGAGCATCCATACCAGTGACCCCAGCACAAGAGTGGAGCTGGTGGTTGGGACGACCGATAGGATTCCCGAGGACTTGATTCCGGGTTGGTTTGGTTTCTTGCTGCTCATTTCCTGCTCCATTGCAATGATGGTCGGTTCGGTTTTCTGGCCAGTCTTGCCTGGCTTTCGGCACTCTGGTCTATACTACGCGAAACAGGTTGCGATCGAATCACCGGTACAACAATAGGGGTGTGATCGTTGCTCGTTGGTCCCCCGTCGATGGCGGCGAAACCAGAGCGTCAGCGATACCCGACGTGGACGTGTCTCGGTCGGATGGACATGACAAGGCACCCGAGGGAGCGCAGGCCGTTCTCGGTCTTTGGTC
>JAZDLZ010000083.1:0-5042 GCA_043801535.1 Pseudomonadota bacterium | reverse complement strand
GGCCATTCATTGGAGTGCCATGTCACCGTCGCGCCGCCGATTGCTGCGGCGAGAATAGCACCTCGAAAGAGGAATGGAACAAGGAACTAGGGACTAGGCACAGGGAACAGCACAACCAACGGCTTTTGTTCACACCCGTCGTCAGGCGACACCGCAACGGACCGCTGCCCACATTCTGCGCTCGTGGTTTCGCTACTGCGAGCGCCGAAGATGGACCAGGCCGGGAATCGCGGCGGCGATCCTGTCTCCCCGAGTCTAGTACCGGGACTGCACGCCGCCATCG
This sequence comes from Pseudomonadota bacterium, assembly GCA_043801535.1. Lineage (GTDB taxonomy): Bacteria > Myxococcota_A > Polyangia > Haliangiales > SHYZ01 > JAZDLZ01. The sequence goes on along the minus strand of JAZDLZ010000083.1, from coordinate 4,759 downwards.
ATCGCCAACTTGGGAGGCACACGGCATTCGCAAGAATAGGAAGGGCATCCTTGAGTATCGCTGCACGGGAGGTAGCAATAGCGATGACCGTCTTGCGTCGGCAGACAGTCGTAGTTGTCAGGGCAGTCTTGTACGTCACAGCGCTGCGGCTCGGTTTGAGTGTCAGTCCGGGGAATGCTATCAACGGCTGTACCGATGCCCTCGCTGCAGGCCGAAAGTGCGAACGTAAAGATCAGTAGCAAGATCCTCATGATGCACTCACCGTCACTTTGCGATGGCGACCAAGGAGCCAGTCCAAGAGAGCACGCGTTTCAATGCTTTTTCGGACTACTAACCAACCTGATCCAGGCAAACGCGAGCACCGAGCTGGTGCCAAGCCAGACAATGACGCTGGTAAAGGCTATGTGTAGCCGCGCCGAACGCATTCGGGCCATCGCCTGGTTGCGATAGGCAGGAAGATCTTCCTGCCATTGCTGGAGCGAAAGCTCGCTCTTCTGAAATTCGGCCACGTCGCGAGCCACTTCCGCAAAACGAGTCTTCTCGGCGCTGCCAGCATAGAAATGCGTTGGCAGATAGCCGATAGCCACGGCAACCAACACTCCAGCCAACACCACGCCTCGGCGCCCAGCCACTGCCTGTCTTATCCGAAGCAATGCTCGATCGATAGGCGACAGCGACCCTGCCACTGCCGCCACTGATCCGTTCCCTTGCCCTGTCATCCCCCCCCCAGGAGTAGCATGCCTCTTGAGAGCGCCAGGCATCATCGGCGCAGGCGTGTTTCCAGCCGCTCCGGCATACGCTCCGGCATAGCTACTGGAAGGCACTGCTGGCATTGGCGCAGGAGTGTTCCTTTTTTGCGGAGGATTCGGCTGGGCGAGCTCCAGTGGTGCTTCTTCCTCCTCTGGGGGAGGCGCAAAGCTTCCTCTGCTGGCAGACGGTGGCTGAGGCTGAGGCTGAGAGGAGGAGCGAGACGGAGACGGAGACGGAGACGAAGTATGGGGCTGAGACTGAGATTGGAGCGATGATTGGAGCGGCGGCACTGGCCTGCCAGTTTGCGGAGGACGCCCGCCTGCTGGAGCACTGCTCGAAGTAGCCTCTTGTCCGTCCAGAGTCGAGAGCCGCAGTCCGAGAGGGGAGTCTCCCCCCTGTCCGGGGGCAGCGCCCCGGCAAGCCGAGTCCAGGGCACCCAGGCTAGCTGAGCCCCCTGTCCCTGCCGTAGCCTCGAGCGCCGCTCTCAGGCCGGACTGCAATCCCTTACCGCCTGCCTTGTTCTTGGTACGATCCAACAACCTCCCAGAAGCTGCATCGACAATGCGAACAACCGCGCCCAGCGATTCGAGCTCTCCAGCAAGACGGGTGGCGGATGCTTCATCCATACCGGCGGCCACCCGTAGCCTTCCCTGCGCAAGGCGTGCCAGGAGCTCGGACTCTGCGATACCGCAGCGTGCTGCCAATGTCGTGGCGAGCCGCATGCGGGCGGCTGCCGACGGGTCGACTGGACGTTCGATGTAGATATCCCAACTCAGGGTTCACCAGCTCGGTTGCGGCGAGGCAGTATAGCACGGCGAACGCTCATTTCACCCGAGCCGGCCATGCCGGAGCCAAAAAGGTGATTGAAGGACAAGGGGCACATGACAGTGCTACTGGCCATTCGGGGCGGTTGCTTCCTGTAGCCCTCGTTGTGCGGCAGCGTTGGTTGGCTGCAGTTTGAGGGCGCTCTTGAATGCGGTTGCAGCCTGCTTGGTCTTCCCTGCCGCCAAGTAAGCCTGGCCACGCAGTACCTGCATCCATGCCGAGCCAGGAGATAGCCTGCAAGCCTGCTCGAGATGGACGATGGCGTCTTCGTGGTAGCCTTGGCGCAAGGCAACCTGACCGAGGCCGGCAATCGCGGCAGCGTTGCGGTTGTCGAACATCCGCGCCTTGTTGAAGTTGTTGGCGGCGGCCACGACGTCTCCTTGCCGCAGCGCTTCCTTGCCAAGAGCTACGTAGCTGGCAGCCTCGGCTGACGTGGAATGGCCAGTAGGAGCAGTGTCGTCCTGTTCGTCGCCGTTGTCGGCAGACGGCGCGCTGCTGCCAGTCGTCGGTTGTGGTTGTGGCTGTGGCTGCGGCTGCGGAGACAGTGGATGTAGCGACGGAGACGGAGGCAAAGGCAAGGGTAGGCCTTCTAGATCTGGTCGTTTTCCAGCTCCCTGCGGCGCTGCCCCAGCCTCCGGCAGGAGAGCTCCGCGGACTTGGGATCCCTCGGAAGAACCGGCAGGCAACACCGCTTTCCCTGCGTCGAGTGCCGCCGGAGTGAGAGACGAGGGGGCCGTCTGTCCGAGAAAACCAGAAAGGATCGTCGTCTGTGAGCCATCGGACAAAGGAGGAGCACTGGCTGGCTCAGCCTGCTTCGCAGGAACGCGTGGCCATAGTAGTGCCGAAACGATGGCAGCAACCAGCGCCCCGGCAACGACTCCGATGAGAACGGGAATGATCCGTCGCTGGGGCTTGTGCTCCATGTACGACACCGAATCACTCTGCTGAAAGGCTCGATGGGATTGCAGAACTGCCGCCGCCTTCGGGGGCACGACCTCGGCGGCGCCGTCCGGCAGGGCAAGGAGGTCGCCTTCGGCATACCAGGCGCCAGACAATCCAAGAACGCCCCCACTGGGGGTTCTGCCCGCGTCCTCGGCACGTGGCCGAGGAGCCGGCGGCGGAGGCAACACCGCCGGCATCGAGCACGCTGCTTCGTGGCCCATTATCTCGCCGGTCGCTTGCCCTTGACGAATCGCCTCGACAAAACGGTAGACCGTGATGAAGCGATCGTCGGGCTGCTTGGCCAGGGCGCGCATGAGCACGGCCTCGAGCCACGGTGGAGTATCCGACCGTTTCGTCGACGGAGGTCGAGGTGTCTCGTCGATCTGTCTGGTCAGAGTCTCGAGGACTTTCTTGCCAACGAAAGGAGGCTCACCGGCAAGCATTTCGTAGCCAATGACGCCCAGCGAGTAGATATCTGCCCGCCGATCGACTGGCTGCCCCCGCGCCTGTTCTGGCGACATATAGCGCGGATCGCCGAAGGTCATGCCCAGGCTCGTCGAGGCCGCATCACCGCTCTTCTCCACGAGCTTGGCAAGCCCGAAATCGAGCAGCTTGACAAAACCGTCGCGATCCCGCCGCCTTGCCAAGAAGACGTTTCTCGGTCGAAGGTCGCGATGGACATAGCCCATCGCGTGAGCTTCCATCAATGCCTCGCCGAGCTGCGTCAAGACGTCAACTACCTTGGCAACCTGGAGCTTCTGCTCCCGTAGCAGGACGTCCGAGAGGACTTCCCCCTGCAGGTACTCCATGACCAGGAAAAGACGATTGTCGGAGGTCTTGCCGAAATCGAGCACCTGGACGATGTGGTCGTTGTCGATGGCTCCGACTGTCGTGGCCTCCCGGCGGAACCGTTCCATCGCCAGATCGTCGCGCGACAGCTCGTGGTGCAGCAGCTTGACTGCGACTTTGCGACGGATGGTGATGTGGTCGGCCAGGTACACAGTCCCTGAACCACCGTGTCCAAGGCGTTCGCGCAGGAGATACCTTTCGGCGATTACCTCGCCGAGCATCGGATCACCGTCCCGCTGGGTACGGGAAGCCCCGCACATCGAACAGAACAGCGCCTCGGCAGGTATCTCCTTGCCACATCGATCGCATTCAGAGAATTGGGGGCCGTCGCCAGCAGCCATCGTAGAGATAGTCCTCGCTCCTACCGGCAGAGAAACGCTTCGAGCCTGTGCCGAACGCTCTCGTTGCCTGCGGTATCCAGGAAACGAACGTGCATGCCAAGGCGATCCGGATCAGGCTCACCGACGACCTCGCCGCGCAGATCGATCGGCTGGTCCTCTCCCGGCAGAGTGAACCTCAACTGCACGACCGTGCCACGCGGATGGGGGATGGTACCGTCGAGATACATGCCTCCGAGCGACAAGTTGGCCGATCTCTGGAAGTAGCAGCTCGAGCCCTGCATCTCGTCGACCCACATCTCGACCGGCAGTCTTTTTTGATTGCGCCTATCTGTGCTCCCATCCGAACCGGTGTCGGCTCCAGCATCGTTTGCGGCAATGGTATCGGTACTGGTACTAGTATTGGTACTGGTATTGGCTATCATTCCTCACGCTCCACGAAAAGTCGACCCACTCCGTCCCTGATCCGGCGCTAGCGCGCCTCAAGACCACCCCTCCGCCCCTCCTCTCCGAGGAGGGGAACCGCGGCGCGTCATCTCCCGTGCGACCACCAAATTGGTGCAGCGCCGCGACTCGCTCCGCGCGGCGAAGCCGCGCTGCGCTCGTGGTCACTATCGCCGTTTTAGGGCTCCGTATCACAGCGCGGAAGTCTACTTGGACCATCGATGATCGGAGAGCGGAGAGCTGCTCCCGCATCCGTGGAATCTGGTCCAACGTGGGGTTTTGGCGAGGGACACCAGGCATCGGGGAAAATATACGCGCGGATGCGCCGCTCGGGTACCGCCAAATCGACCCCGCTTCCGTGCTGCCGGCACCGACCATTTCTCGGGGCTCTTGCTTTACAGTTCGTAATCGTGCTCGTGCTCGTGCTCGAAAACACTGCGCTTTCCTCCCGGTCAAGGGTAAGGGTAGTGTTCGGGTGTGATCGTTGCTCGTTGGTCCCCCGTCGATGGCGGCGAAACCAGAGCGTCAGCGATACCCGACGTGGACGTGTCTCGGTCGGATGGACATGACAAGGCACCCGAGGGAGCGCAGGCCGTTCTCGGTCTTTGGTC